>JAEMPZ010000102.1:2554-17740 GCA_022759065.1 Acidobacteriota bacterium
CATCACCCCATCTTCGCGAGCCCGCGGCGCAATCTCGCCAGCGTCCGCTCGCGGCCCATGGCGAAGAGAAGGTCGAATATGCCCGGGCTCTCCGCGCGGCCGATGAGAAAGACGCGGATGGGATGTATCAACGCTCCTGCTTTAACCCCGCTCTCTTCCGCGTGAGCGCGCACGAGCGTTTCCAGTTTCTCCGGCGCCCAATCCTCGGGCGCCACCGCTTGCAGCTTCGGAAGAAGCGCCCGCAACGCTTCAAGCCCCGTCCGGTCCTTGGTGGCCTTCTCCATGGCCTTGGCATCATAAACAAAATCTTCTGTCAAAAAGGGCACGAGCGCCGCCGCCAGATCCTTCATGTCCTTCGCCCTCGTCGCCATGACGCTTACCGCGGCTTCATCCGGCTCGGGCGCGTTTTCGAGCAAGGCCGCCAGGAAGGGATGCAGGAGCTGGGCCAGTTCGCACGGCGGCGTGCCGCTGATCACCTTCGCGTTGATGAACGTCAGCTTGGCGCGGTCAAAAACCGACGCCGACTTTTTCACCGCATTGAGGTCGAACCGCGTTATGATCTCGCTGAGCGTGAGGTACGGCTCCTCGCCCAGGTTGACTCCGAGCTGCGCCAGAAAGTTAAAGAGCGCGAGCGGCAGGATGCCTTCGTCCCGGTAAGCCATCACGGAAGTCACGCCGTGGCGCTTGCTCAGCTTCTTCTGGTCAGGGCCGAGAATCAAAGGCAGGTGGCCGAAGAGCGGAGTTGCCGCGCCAAGCGCGCGGTAGATCGCGATCTGCTTCGGGGTGTTGCTGATATGGTCCTCGCCCCGGATTACGTGCGTCATTTGCATCTGGACGTCGTCGCTCACGACGGAGAGGTGATAGGTTGGGGTCTTGTCGGATCGCACGAGAATAAAATCCTCGACCTCTTGAGGCTCAAAACGGATCGGCCCCTTGATTATGTCGTCCCACTCAATCGCCTCTTTTGGCACCTTGCAGCGGATGACGAAGGGCTCGCCTGACGCGGCGCGCCGCTTTGATTCTTGCTCCGAGATGCTTCTGCAAAGCCCGTCGTACTTCCATTCGTCCGGTTTCGCCAGCGCCGCCTTGCGCGAGGCTATGGCTTCCTTCGTGCAAAAACAGCGGTAGGCGCCACCCGAGGCAAGAAGCTTGTCGGCCGTCGCCGCGTAAAGCGCCTTCCGCTCGCTCTGGAAGAACGGGCCCTCGTCCCACGTGATGCCGAGCCATGAGAGGCCGCCGAGAATCGCCTGGGTCATTTCTGGAGTTGACCGCGCCTCGTCGGTGTCCTCAATGCGAAGGATGAAAGTTCCGCCGTGCTTTTTGGCGAAGAGCCAATTGATCAGCGCCGTGCGGGCGCCACCGACGTGAAGATACCCCGTAGGAGAAGGAGCGAAGCGGACTCGGACCGTCATCTCAAGACCTCCCAGGCCGCATATCGTAACACGCCAAAGACTTATCCACCCTTTCCTCGCGGCGCGGCCAAACCCGGAAACGGCGTTGCCAACCTTGAGCGCGGCGTCCCCAAGCCTGGCACCCGCGATGCCAAGGTCAGGCTTGCCATTCCCAAGCTTGCGTTCGGCCTTCCTAATTCAAGCCTTGCCGGCCCTAAGCTTGCCCATGGCGTTCTTAGTCTTAACCTTGCCGGTCCCAAGGCTAACCTTGGCAACCTTAAGGCTAACCTTCGCAACTTTAAGGCTAACCTTGGCAAGTTTAAGGCTAACCTTGGCGAAGTTAAGCTTAAGTCTGGCGTTCCCAAGGTTAAGCCTGGCGTTCCCAAGCCCAAATTCCGCGATTGAATATCGCGCTTTTGATCATGGTCCTTCCACGCCCAAAGAAGAGGGGCGAGGTTCACCACAAATAGAGCACCACAACTCATAACTCATAACTCTTAACCCATAACTCTTCGCGCTTCCGCCTTCATACTTCATACTTTTCCCCACTAACAGCCTGCCCTCAACGCAGACACGCCGACGCTCCGACACCGCATTCCAGCACGGACGGATTTCAAGCGCGGCGATGGCGCTCGGGCTTCTTGATGACCTCCTTGAGCACGTCGGGTATCTCTTTCACGAAGACGAACTTCATCTCCTTCTTGGCTTCGTCGGTGAGGTCGTCAAGGTCATTCTGATTCTTTTCGGGAAGGACCACCTCTTTTATTCCGGCGCGCTTGGCCGCGAGAACCTTTTCCTTGATGCCTCCCACTGGAAGCACTTTGCCCATGAGGCTGATCTCTCCGGTCATGGCGACGTCGTCGCGCACCAATTTCTGAGTCAATAGGGAGACCAGGCTCGCGGTGATGGATACGCCCGCCGAGGGGCCATCTTTGGGGGTCGCTCCCGCCGGGACGTGCACGTGCAGGTCCTTCCGCTGAAAAACTTTTTCCGGGATTCCCAGCTTGCCCGCGTTGGAGCGGATCCACGAGAGGGCCGCGTATGCCGATTCTTTCATCACGTCGCCCAACTGGCCGGTGAGCATGAGGTTGCCCTTGCCGGCCATCGCCGTTGATTCGATAAAGAGGATGTCCCCTCCCACCGGCGTCCAGGCCAGCCCGGTCGCTACGCCGGGCCGGTCAATGCGTTCGCGGGTTTCGAGGTATACCAGTTTTGGGCCGAGGTAGTCCTTCAGATTCTCCGCGGTGATTACGGCCTTTTTCTTGTTTCCGCTGACGCGCGCCTTGGCGGCCTTGCGGCAAACAGCGGCCATCTGGCGTTCCATGTTCCTTACGCCGGCCTCGCGCGTATAGTCGGTGATAATGGCCGACAAAGCCCCTTTCGTAAACTCGATTTGCGCGGGCTTCAAGCCATGGGCGTCGAGGACTCTCGGCAGGATGTGATTCGAGGCGATGTGCAGTTTCTCCTCTTCCGTGTAGCCAGGAAGACGCAGGACCTCCATGCGATCGAGAAGCGGCTGCGGGATGGTCTCCAAAATGTTGGCCGTGGCGATGAACATGGTTTTTGAAAGGTCGAAGGGGACCTCAAGGTAGTGGTCTGAAAAGCTGAAGTTCTGTTCGGGGTCAAGCACTTCCAAAAGCGCCGAAGTCGGGTCGCCTCTAAAGTCCATCCCCACCTTGTCAAGTTCATCCAGCATGAAAACCGGATTGTGGCTTGATGCCTTGCGCATGCCCTGGATGATGCGGCCCGGGAGAGCGCCGACGTAAGTGCGGCGGTGCCCCCTGATTTCGGCCTCGTCTCTTATTCCGCCGAGGCTCATCCTCACGAATTTCCTGCCTAGCGAACGGGCGACGGAGCGGCCGAGGCTGGTTTTGCCGACTCCTGGAGGTCCCACCAGGCAGAGGATCGGGCTCTTGAGGTCTTTCTTGAGCTGTTGTACGGCCAAATACTCGACGATGCGGTCTTTTACTTTTTCAAGGCCGTAGTGATCCTCGTCAAGAATGCGGCGCGCCCTGGTAATGTCAAGGCGATCTTTCGTGCTCCGGCTCCAGGGCAGCTCGATAAGCCAATCAATGTAAGTCCGAGAGACGGTGTATTCGGCCGCGGACGGGTGCATGAGGGCGAGACGTTCTATCTCTTTCAATGCGACGGCTTCGACCTCCTTTGGCATCTTCGCCTTCGCAACTTTGGACTTCAGTTCATCGGTCTCGCGGGCCCGGTCATCGCCCTCGCCCAATTCCTTCTGGATGGCCTTCATCTGTTCCTTCAGGAAATAGTCGCGCTGGGCCTTGCCGACTTTGTCGCTCACCTCGGACTGTATCTTGCTGCCCAGCTCCACCACCTGAAGCTCCCGCGCGAGGATGCCGGTCAGCATTTTGAGGCGCTTCAGCGTTCCATGCTCCTCAAGGAGCGCCTGTTTTTCGGCCAGGGGAACGGACAAATTGAAGGCTATGGTGTCAACGAGCCGGTTGGGGTCGTCGTAGCGCTGCAAAGCCCCGACGACTTCCTGGGGAACAGAGGCCCCCAACTGCGCAAGCTTCTCGTATTGGTTGATTACGTTCCGTTGAAGCGCCTGAACTTCCAGGCTTCGGTCCTCGTCGTTGGCTAGAAAAGTTACCCGCGCCTCCAAAAAAGCGTCGTTCTTGGTGTACTCCTCTATGGAAACCTTCCCCTGGCCATGCACTATCACGGAAAGGTTGTTCTGCGCCACGCGCATCAGGCGCAATATCCTCGCCACCACGCCCACCTTATAGATGTCTTGCGGCGCTGGGTCCTCCTGCTCGCCGTCCTTCTGCGCGACGATGACGAGGTACCCCTCCTGGCGCGTAGCCTGCTCGACCGCGTGCAGGGAGCGCTCCCTGCCGACGGCGAGCGGAATTATCATGTCTGGAAAAAGCAGCGTGTTGCGAAGCGGCAAAACTGGCAACACCGGGTTTTCTTTCAGCTTCTCGGCAAGATTGATTTCTCCTTCGGGATTCATCCGCACGCTCCTTCACTGTTAGCATAGCCAACTGAGGGGCATAATTGCAAGCCCTCCCAATCCCGCGATGGAAGTGCAACGGCGCCCCCAAATGCCGATGAGCACGTCGTTTAGCTGAAATGGGCGTTCACCCAAAAGGGATTGGGGGGCCTTTGAGCCGAAGGCGAAAAAGGCGTCCAAGGGTGGGGGTCCCTCCGTCTGGCTTTGCCAGCGGAGGGGGAGGGAATGGCCCTCCCTCTTAATCAATAACTTCTTTTCTTTCGGTTCAGCACAAGCGTCACCGAAGGCACGACATTTCCATCGCGGAATTTCGGAGCCCAGGGAACCTTTACAGCGCGCCTGGGGTGTGGTAGAATGGCCCTCTTGGCGAGAATGGCGCACTGAGAGCGCGAAAAAGAGAGGCACGCTATGGAGCGTATGCAGAAGCAGAAAGTGATGGAACAGTACAGGCAGAACGAGAACGATACAGGCTCCCCGGAGGTGCAGATCGCCCTCCTTACGGAGCGCATCAGCGGGCTCACGGACCACATGAAGGGTCACAAGAAGGATTTCAGCACACGGCGCGGCTTGGTCATGCTGGTCGGCAAGCGCCGCCGCCTGTTGAACTACTTGAAAGAGCGAGACATAGAGCGGTACCGCAGCGTCGTATCTCGTCTGGGCCTTCGGAAGTAGCTCTTCGCAAATATTTCCGTTCAATTTTCAACCTTTTGGGCTCAGCGTGTAGCCCTTGTGAGGTACTAAATGTATAACGAGCAATCTGTAGAAATCGAAGTGGGCGGGCGGATGCTCCGCTTTTCCACCGGCAAAGTCGCAAAGCAGGCCCACGGCTCCGCCTGGGTCCGTTACGGGGATTCTGTCGTTCTGGTAACGGCCGGCATGGACAAGCGGGACCGCGAGGGGATTGATTTTCTCCCCTTCACCGTTGATTATCGCGAATACACCTACGCCGGAGGCCGCATTCCCGGCGGCTTTTACAAGCGCGAGGGCAAGCCGACCGACGGAGAGGTCCTCGTCAGCCGAATGATTGACAGGCCGATGCGCCCTCTCTTTCCAGAGGGGTACCACAAGGAGACCCAGGTAATAGCGATGGTGCTCTCAGTGGACTACGAAAACGCCGCGGACGTAATGGCAATCAACGGGGCGTCATTCGCGCTATATTGTTCCCCCATACCGTTCACGAAGCCGGTCGGAGCCGTCCGCATAGGGATGATAGACGGCGAATACGTCGTCAACCCGTCGCAGAAGGTAATGGACAAGAGCCGCATGAACCTAGTCGTCGCCGGGACCAAAGAGGCGATCGTGATGGTAGAGGCCGGCGCGGCGCAACTCTCCGAAGAGGAGATGATACGCGGATTGGAACTGGCCCATGCCGAGATTAAGAGGATCGTCGCGGCGCAGGAGGAGCTTTTCGGGCGCCTGAACATCAAAAAGATGGAGGTCGCCGCCCCCGCCTACGATCCCGCCCACGAGGCCGAGGTGGAGGCCAAAACCGCCTCCGCCTTCAGGGAAGCGATGGCGGTCAAGGGAAAGCTCGCGATGTACGAGGCTCTTGACAAGGTGACCGAGAACCTGCTTGCCGATTACGCGCCGGAAGACGACGCTCTTCGCGCCGAAGCGGAGGTCCTCGCCCACAGGGTTCTGGTGAAGACTTTCCGTTCCATGATCTTGAAGGACGGCCGAAGGGCCGACGGTCGCTTGTTCGACGAAATCAGGCCGGTCTGGTGCGAAACTGGCGTCCTTCCAAGGACTCATGGCTCGGCGCTTTTCACGCGCGGCGAAACAATGGCGCTCGCGAACTGCACGTTGGGGACCGCCTCGGATATCCAGCGCCTTTCAGGGTTGCTCGAAGGCACCGAGAAGCGCTTCATTCTCCACTACAATTTCCCACCGTTCAGCGTCGGAGAGGTCAAGTTCCTGCGTGGCCCCGGACGGCGCGAGATCGGCCACGGCGCGCTTGCCGAGCGCGCGCTGCTCCCCGTCATTCCCGGTGAAAAAGAGTTCCCATACATGATCCGCGTGGTGTCGGACATCCTTGAATCGAACGGTTCCTCATCGCAAGCGACCATATGCGGCGCGACCCTGGCGCTGATGGATGCCGGGGTGCCGATCAAGGCCCCCGTTGCCGGCGTTGCCATGGGCTTGATCATGGAAGATGGCCAAACGGCAATTCTTTCGGATATCGCGGGTCTTGAGGACCATTACGGCGACATGGATTTCAAGGTCGCCGGCACGGCGGAGGGAATCACGGCGCTGCAGATGGACATCAAGGTCACGGGCATCTCATTTGACATTTTGAGGCAGGCGCTTGAACAGGCCCGCCGCGGCCGGATGCACCTCCTGGAGATAATGCGCCAGGCTTTGCCCGCGCCCAGGCCGGAGATCAGCGCTTACGCTCCCCGCGTCTACTCGCTGACCATCGCCAGGAATAGAATCGGCGAATTGATAGGCCCCGGCGGCAAAAATGTCCGTGCCATCCAGGAAGCCACTGGAGTCGAGATCAACATCGAGGACGACGGGACGGTGACCGTCGCCAGCAGCGACAGCGAAGCCGCGCAGAAGGCCATCGCCATGATCAGGGCCCAGATGGAAGAGCCGGAGGCGGGCAAAATTTACAAGGGCACCGTAAAGCGCGTGGAACCGTACGGCGCTTTCGTCGAGATTTTGCCTGGCCAGGACGGCCTTCTGCACGTTTCCGAACTGGACTGGAAACGCGTGGAAAACGTCGAGGACGTCTTGAAAGTCGGAGACGTGTTGGACGTCAAGCTTCTCGAATTCGAACGGGGCGGCAAGCTCCGGCTTTCCAGAAAGGCGCTCCTTCCAAAACCGGAAGGCTACGTGGAACCCAAGAGGCGCGAAGACGATCAAGGCTCAGGAGGGCGGCCTCGCCGCCCCAGCGACCATGATCGAAGAGGAAGCCGCCCGCCGCGCAGGTGAGGGAGTAAGAGAGTAAGAGAGTAAGAGAGTGAGGGGTGAGAGTAAGATGGTCGGCGCGTGTTGCTGGCCTTCTCACCTTCTCACCTTCTCACTTCCAGCGTCTAACGCCTGACCCTTGGCCCTTCCTTCCCCGCAGGGCTGGAAATCGCTTCCCCCTCTTGACAAAGAGCCCGCCAAGCGCTATATTCACCCTCAGGGAAGTTGCATAGTGGCTAAGAAAGTAACCGTTCTTGTAATTGACGACAACCCCGACCTGTTGGATATCGTGGACGGCATTTTGTCCGAGTGCGGGATTGTCGTTGCTAAAGCGCTCTCCGGCGAAAGCGGGCTCTCGGTCGCGCGGAGCCTTCAGCCAGGCCTTATTCTTCTTGACCTGAACATGCCCAGAATGGACGGCTGGGAGGTTCTCAAGCTGCTAAAAGCCGCCCCAGAGACGCGGCACATTCCAGTCGCCATATTTTCCGTCCGCACCGACATGAAGGACAAGATGTTCGGCATCCAGCGCGGCGCGATTGATTACATATCAAAGCCTTTTGAGTACAACGATTTCGCTCAGCGCGTCAAGCGGATAATCGCCCAGGTTTCCTAAAAGTAATGACTACCAAGGCGCCAAGACACCAGAGCTGTGGGCTTCTAGGCTGAACCCCGTAAAAAGCTGGGGCGGGCCAAGTGATTGGTGACTAGCGAATAGTGACTTGTGGCGGAAAGGCGCTTCGCATTGCGGCGTCTTGCATTTTTTCTACTAATCACTAATCACGAATCGCTAATCACTTCATGGCTAATAGCCGATAGCCTCATCTGGCTAACAGATCCTCTTTGCTGATTAGGCCTTGGCCTTATCGTATCCGGCCCTTGATTATGGCTGCTTTTACAACGGCGAATAGCTTGGCCATCTCTTCCTGAACGGCGGCCTCGATGTGTTTCGGGTTTACCAGGCCCTCTACCGCCGTCGCGTAGCTATGCCGTTTCTGAAAAGCGATTTGGCCGGCAAGATAAACGCGCACTTCAAGCTCCCGCTTGTCGTCCAGGTCTTCTATTTGGACGTGGTAGTCATTGCCATCCCGGCTGACGTGAGTGTTCAGGCCTATGATCATGTTCCCGCCAATAAACGGTTGCCTAGGTTCTCGGGAAGCCCGGCCCTGATGATCTTCATCCTGGCCTTCCCCACGGCGTAGGGGACGCGTTTCAGCACGAAGCGCCGGTTGTCTGGATAGTATTCGCCAAACGAGGCGAGCGGGGTGCGGTCCCTCGGCTGGCCCACGGAACCGGGGTTGATGAGAACCCGGGCCCCTTCTTCCAAAATGAGCTCCGTGCTCTGGCCTTTGAACTGGATAAACTCTACGGAGTCGCCCGCCTGCCTGAAGGCGCATGGGTAGTGCGTGTGGCCGAAGAAGCAGACGCTGAAAGCGCAGGACTGGAAGATCTCATAGGCGTCGTAGTCGGAGAAAAGGTAGGCGTCCTCGTCAGGGATAGAGCCGTGGCAAAGGACTATGCCGTCGCCCAGATCCACCGGGCCGGTTGCGAGCCCCCTGAGAAATGACATGTTGTCTCTTGAAAGCTTTGAAACGGTCCATTCCGCGGAACGCCGCGCCGCGGCATTGAAGTTTTCCGGCGACGCGAGGCCAGCGGCCACCTTGTCGTGATTGCCGCGAACTACCACGAGCCTTGGTATTTTTCTCAATCGGCTGACCACGGCGTCCGGGTTAGCCCCATAGCCCACCAAGTCCCCCAGGCAAATAACTTTGTCGTAGCGCCGGCGGCTTACAGCGCGGAGCACGGCGGACAAGGCCTCCAGGTTGGCGTGAATGTCCGAAAGAATCAGGAAACGCCTGTTAGCCATAAAGAACCTATCCCCGTCTCAAGGTGCAGATTAAACCAGTCGCATCACGGCGTCAACCACCTCATCCACGGTGAGGTTCTCGGTCCAGACGCGGTGGCTGGCATGGGAGTAGAGCGCGCGCCGCTTGATGAAGAGCCCGAACAGGTCAGGATCTTTTGCCAGCGGGCGCCTTGCATCATGGCCTATGCGCCTAATCACCTCTTGGAAAGTCAGGTCCAGGTGCACCGTGGGCCCCAACCGGTTGAGGAAAGGGATCGTCTCTTGAGTGAAGCCGCCTCCGCCGACTGCCAGGACCCGTTCGCCCTCTTCTGGAGTTGATAGAATCACGCGCCGCTCAAGGTCGCGAAAATAGGGCTCCCCCTTTGCGCTGAATATCCTGGCGATCGGCATCCCTTCAAGGTCTTCGATGACCGCATCGCTGTCCTTGAAGGGCCACTTAAGGCGCATGGCGAGAATGCGGCCTATCGTGCTCTTGCCGCTGCCCATGAACCCAACAAGAGTGACGGTCGAGCCCAATTACTCCATCTCCCCGACTTTTACCAGGAGCTTTCCCGTGTTGGCGCCTTCAAACAGTCCCAGGAAGGCCTTCGGCGCGTTTTCGATCCCCTCGATTATCGTCTCCCTGGCCTTCAGGCGGCCTTCGGCCATCCACCGCTGCAGCTCGACCATCGCCGTGGGGAATCGCTGCTGAAAATCGTAGACGATGAAGCCTTCGGCGCGAGCCCTGTTGACAAGCAAAGTCGCCAGAATTCTCGGCCCTCTCGGAGGGTTCTTCGCGTTGTAATGGGCGATCTGGCCGCAGACGACGATCCGCGCCTTCTGGTTGATCAACCCGATGGCGGCGTCGCTCACTGTGCCGCCCACGTTGTCAAAATATACATCCACGCCATTTGGACAGGCTGCACCAAGAGCCTCCCTGAGATCAGGATGGGCCTTGTAGTTTACGGCGGCATCGAAGCCAAGGCCTTCGGTAAGCCACCGCGCCTTCTCGTCTGAACCGGCCACGCCCACGACCATGCACCCTTTGATCTTGGCAATCTGCCCCGCGGTGGACCCCACGGCTCCCGCCGCGCCTGAGACCAGAACCGTTTCGCCTTCCCTGGCTTTGCCCACTTCAAGCAGCCCGAAATAGGCCGTCAGTCCGGGCATTCCAAGAACGCCTAGGGCGTAGGAAGCCTTCAAGGCCCGAAGCGCCACCTTCTCAAGCTCTTCGCCAGGCATCACCGCATAGCTCTGCCAACCCGTGAAGCCAAGCACCAAATCACCCTTGTCAAACCTGGGATGCCTGGATTCGAGCACTTGACCCACGGATTGGCCCGCGATCGTCTGGCCGACTTTCATCGGCTCAACGTAACTTTTCACGGGACTCATCCGCCCCCGCACGTAGGGGTCAACCGAGAGCCAGATGACTTTTACAAGCACCTGTCCATCACCCGGTGGAAGCACGGGCGCTTCCATGTACTGGAACGCGCTTTCGTCAACCATGCCTTCGGGATAGGCGGCAAGCCGCCAGCGTTTGTTGATCCGCTCGGTCATTTTCGCCTCCTACGTTCGTACGCCACGAAACGGCAACGCCCTGGCGCGGGCGTCCTTACTTCGGCGGCGGAAAAATCCTCCTCGCCGAAGTGGGGGAAAAAAGCGTCCCCTTCGAAGTCGCCTTCAACCAGGGTCAAGTATATCCTGTCCGCCAAGGCGAGTGTAGCCTCGTATACCTCCTGGCCGCCGGCGACGAAAACCTCCAGCGGCGTCCCCCTGTAGGGTGACAGCGCCTCTTCCACGCCATGCGCCACTTTGCAGCCGGGCGCTCGGTAATCGGGATTTCTGGAAAGGACCGTCATTTCGCGCCCTTCAAGCGGCCCGTCCAGCGTTTCCCACGTCTTGCGGCCAATGATTACGGGATGCCCCAAGGTCTTTTCCTTGAAGTGGGCCAAGTCCTCTGGAAGGCGCCACGGAACCTTGCCGTGATGTCCTATGACCCTGTTCTTTGCCATGGCGGCAATGAGCGAAACGAGCAACGCGCCTCCAGTGGAAGAATCGCTACAAGAGGTAAGCCAGCCCCAAACCGATCTGCGCGGCCATCATCATGCCGTACATTTCCGTCCAGGATGGATGATTCTCCGTGTAAGCCAACTCATCCGGGTTTCTCACGATCAGATAAAAAGTGTAGCCGCCCCATGCCACGAGCAACGCGCAGAGCGCCATGAGGAGAGGGGGGCTTCCGGTCAGCAGCTTGCCACCGCGGCCGTCGCCGAGCACGAGCCCCAATGGCAATAAAAGCCACGGAAGAACGAATGAAGGGGCGATCATCCAAGCCGCCTTTTTCGGGCCGTAAACGACAGGCAGCGTCCGGCAGCCACCGGCCTCGTCGCCCTTCATGTCTGAGAAATCCTTTGTTGACGACGCCCCGAGCAGGAAGAAGAAGAAGAGGGCGCCTAAATACCACGGCTCCCACAGGGCGACGTTGGCCACCATCGCCCATCCGGCAACCTTCAGAAGTTCTCCGCGCGCGGCCGCGATGGTGACGTTTGCCCATATCCCCCTCGCTTTTGTGCGGCCAAACGCGGGCGCCGAGTAGATGAAGGTGCAGAGGAGGCCGCCGAGGTATATCCAGAAGCAGGCGTGAGCGCTCCACGGGGCGAAGGTGCGCGACGAAAACGAAACATCGTGAGGAGGGGGAACTATCCACCAGATCGGCACGAGCGCCACGACGTACATCCCGATCGAACCCCAGAACGCCGCTCTCACGCTGACCTCTCCCGTGCAAAGAGGCCTGTTCGGCTTGTTCACCTTATCAATTTCAAGGTCGTAAACCTGGTTTATGATGTTTGACGCGGCGTTCATCAATGAAGCGCAGAAGGAGCTGACGACGATCACCCAGAAAAGCTCCCATGTAAAGGATTTGTAAGGGTTGTGCGCCGACCCCCACGCGCACGCCGAGCCGGAGAGAATTCCGAGCAGCGGCGGAAGCAGCGTGAAGGGCCGCGCCATCGAAACCCACGGTTTGAGATTCATGGCATCCCCCTCAACAATAAAAATATGGACTTGGCTATCTCGGGCGCATAGGTGAGCATCCCGGCGATGCCGCCAAGCATCACGTGGATTATCTCCTTCGAGAAGTAGTTGCGCGAAGCGTTCCACTCATTAAACCAGGACTCGATAAAGAAACAGAATATCGTGGCAACAAAGAAACCGAGGAATGGAAAGCCCGCAGGCCACGGCAAGAAAGGAAACTCGGGGCTATACAAGCACCACAGCCACGTCGCTCCGGCAAATAAGGCCAGCACGGCAAGCCCAGCCAGCGTCCCCTTTAGCGATATCGCGCCGACGCTGCCGGCGGGGACGGCCTTCATGGACTTCAGGGACCATGTCTTTCCGCGGGACGTCTTGCCGAATTCGGAAGCCGCCGTGTCGGCAGCGTACGTGGCCAGCGATGCGACGAATGCGGGAAATGACAAGAGCGCGAAGATGGCTGGCACGAAGCCTTTTGAAAAGACCGAGCCCGCGCGCCTTTGCCCTCCGTGCGCCTCGGCTATGCCGCGCTGCTCTTTCACCTTCTTGCCGTAGTAAGTCGAACCGTTGGCCACGAGGTAAAAGAGCAAAAGCATCGCGTAACCTGGAATGCCGAGGCCGAAGGCAACCATCGCGCCGAAGACAAGCCCGAGCAAGAATCCCCATTTGTCCACCCACCCGCGCTTGAAGGCAGCGCCTGCGAGCACCGCGTTGAGAAGCAGCAAAACCATGATCTCATCAAGAGTCCATAACTCATTAGAGGTGAAGTGAAAATAGGACCATGGACCTCCCTCGTATGTCGCAAGGGTTAGTACAACCCAGGCGGAGAGCGGCACAGTAAGATTGTCGTCAATCTGGCCAGGAAGCGACTCCATGATTGCCGCCACCAATCCGGCCAGTATAAAAATGCCAAAGGGAACCCAATTCAATGTGAACCTGCCAAGAAGGCCATAAGCATACGGGCCTAGCGAAGGGCAAACAAACCAAGCCCCGAAATAGGCGGCGGGGGTTCCGAACACAAGAAATCCGACAAGTCCAGCCCAGCTCTTCTTCTTGTTCCAAGGAAGCTTTGGCCCATGAATAAAGATCCCGCAGAGAGCGCCCAAAGCATCCCCAACCGCCAAAAACAACCATGAAGCGGTTGCCAAGGCCAACGCCCTCGAGCTGAAGAACCTGCTAATCCATGAGTGTTCGAACTCGATATCAGAAAGCGCCCACGCCCAGCTCAGCAGGATGATGACGAGCACCACTGCCGGGTATCCAATCATGCCCGAATAGCCGCGTTCCTTCTCTTCCGGGCGTTCGAGCTTCTTCATACCGTAGTGGGGAAAAAGGTAGAGGTTGTGGAGCAGCGCCACGAGCGCGCACAAGGCCGCCTGCCAGGGCGTGAGCCACCTGAGGCAGAGGGCGAAGAGCCCCATGCTCATGTGGAGAAGCTTGCGGTATACCTCCCGTTTGACCTCCGGCCTCATCATGTCTGAACCCTGCTGATGCGCGCGCCCAAAGCGTTCAGCCTCTCCTCCAGCCGCTCGTAACCGCGGTCGAGGTGATAGATTCGGCGCACCTCGCTTCGGCCCTTGGCGCACAGGGCCGCAAGGACGAGGCAGGCGGAGGCGCGAAGGTCGCTCGCCATCGTCTCGGCGCCGTTGAGCGGCGTAGGCCCGTTGACGACCGAGACGTTCCCGTCAATCCTGATGTCAGCGCCCATCCGCATCAGCTCTGGAACGTGCATGAACCTGTTCTCGAAGACAGTTTCCTTCACGACGCCAGCTCCTCTCGCCTGCGTGAGAAGCGCCATGAACTGCGCCTGCAAGTCGGTTGGGAAACCGGGGTGTGGCGCCGTTGTGATGTCCACCGCGCGAAGCTCCCCGGTGGCACGGAGCCGTATCGAGCCATTAACAAGCTCGATGGCGGCTCCCATCTCCCTCAACTTCACCAAGAGCGCGTCAAGATGGCCAGCGTTCGCCGATTCGACCGTGACGTCTCCATTGGTAATGGCAGCGGCTATCAAAAAGGTTCCCGCCTCGACGCGGTCTGGAATGCAGGCGTGTTCCGCGCCGTGCAGGCCTGGAACCCCTTCCACGACGAGCGTTCCCGTATCAAGGCCCTCGATTGATGCGCCCATCTTTATAAGGAGGCTGGCGAGGTCGGCTATCTCGGGCTCCAGGGCCGCGTTCCGTATCGTGGTTTTGCCTTCGGCCATGACCGACGCCATAAGGACGTTCTGCGTCCCGCCGACCGTGGGCATGTCGAAGACCACTTCTGCGCCGCGAAGCTTTGAAGCTTCCGCTTCGATATAGCCGTGCTCGATGCGGATGTCAGCGCCAAGCGCGCCCAGTCCCTTCAAGTGCTGGTCCAGAGGCCTGGCGCCAATCGCGCATCCTCCGGGCAAGGCGACGCGCGCCCTGCCAAAGCGCGCAAGGAGCGGCCCCAACGTGACGGCGCTGGCTCTCATCTTGCGCACGAGATCGTACGGGCATTCAGGCGAAGGTATCTCTTCCGCCGTTATGACCATGGGCCGGCCGGGTTCATCTTCAACCGTAGCCCCTAAGTGGCGAAGAATCCCGGCCATGTAAGCTATATCCTGAAGCTGGGCGTGCGCCTTGAAAACGACCGGCTCTGGCGTAAGAAGCGCCGCGGCCATGCAAGGCAGGAGCGCGTTTTTCGCCGTCCGAACCTCTACGCGCCCTTCAAGCTTTGTCTCGCCTTCGATGACGAAGTAATCCATCTTCCCTCCCGCTATTAGTATAATGGATGATAGATGATGGATGATAGATGAGGGATGAGGGATGATAGATGAGGGATGAGGGCGGAAGCATGAAGAGTGAAGAGTGTTAGCCGAAAGGCGTGAGACGTAAGACGATAGACGTAAGACGTGAGACGATAGACGTAAGACGTAAAAGAAGAAAGAAGTACCACCACGTCTAACTTCTAACTTCTCACGTCTAACGTCTGACTTCTAACTTCTAACGTCTTACCCTTTACCCTTGGCTTGCCTTGGTGCCTTGGCGCCTTGGTGGTATACTTAAAAC
>JAEMPZ010000132.1:0-8042 GCA_022759065.1 Acidobacteriota bacterium
CAGGCTCGAAAACGATGTTCACGCAACCTACGTTTACACCTACAATTATAATGACTGGGGACCTGGCGCGACCGACGCCGTCCGGCTGCACGCAAACATGACGGGCTGGGGCCTCAATTTCGGCTTTACAAACGACTTCACCTTCAGCAAGCGCTGGGCACTGGGAACCGGCCTTGAGGTCTCCATGGTTAGAACGACCAACGACCTGGATCAGAACGAGGTTCTTGATTCTCCATACTACGGCGTCACATACGGCATAACAGGCATTAGCTCTTCGAAGCAGAAGGTTACGCCGGCTCTCAAGATGTACGCCGAGGCGAGGTTGAACTTCAACGACTCATGGTACGTCAAGCTTGGTTACCGGTTTGACTACATCCATGATGCTTTTGGGTATGACTACACGGGGACTCCAGATTTCAGCGCCACCGGCTACAACGGCGGCTATTTCCCCACGAATAAGGACGTCACCTTCGACGGCCTCTACTTCACCATCGGCGTCAAGTTCTAAAGAAATCCCTGGCGGGATTTCTTAGGTTTCTTTTTAATCAGGCAACAAAAGGGCCGCCTTCGGGCGGCCCTTTTGTTGGGTAATGTCTTTCTCTGGTATAATGCCGGCGCGCCTCAGTGGGGGCGCTTGAATATGGAAAAGGCCGCCTTCTGGTGTTGCACCAGCGAAAATAACGAACCCGCCCCAGCGGAGGCCGCGCGGATATCGCCTCTGGACCGTGGCTACTTTGGGGGCGAGTCCGTCTATGAGACGCTCAGAACTTACCATGCCAAGCCTTTCGCCCTTGATGACCACTTGCGAAGGCTCTGGAGCGGTCTTGAACGGGCGGGGATGCCACTCCCCAACCGGGAAGATTTGAAGAGCGCTATCAATTCTCTCGCCAAAATCCGCGCGCCTGAAGAGTCCTACCTGCGCGTGAACGTGAGCGCGGGGCTAATGACGCCGGGACAGGCCTTTGCGCGGGAAGCAACCCCCCGCTGGGTTGCCTTTTCGGCGCCTTTGCCTCCTCACGTCGCGGCGGTTTACGAGCGCGGCGTTCGGTGCATCGTCTCTTCGCGGCCCCGCTTTAACCCTGGCGGTTTTGTTCCAGCCGTCAAGTTTTCTTTCAACGCGGAAATCATCTTTGCCCGCGCCGAGACGGCGCGAAGCGGCGCCTATGAGGCGCTGCTTCTTTCGCCGCAAGGCTTCGTCGCCGAGGCAAGTTCATCGAACCTGTTTCTCGTTTTCGGGAAGAAGGTCGTGACTCCGGATTTGGCCACCGGCATTTTGGACGGCGTGACGCGGGCAAAGGTCCTTTCGCTTTGTCCCAAGGCCGGCCTTGAAGTAGAGGAGCGGCGCGTCTTGCCGGAGGAACTTTTCAAGGCCGGCGAGCTGTTTCTAACAGGGACGACTCGCGAGGTGGTTCCTGTCGTCAGCCTTGGCGGCCAACTCATCGGGCGCGGCGAGCCAGGCATTGTCACCGACCGCCTGCTGGGCCTTTTTCAGGAGTTGGCCCTGGAATCAACTGCCGGAGGAGATTATTGATGAAAGGAATTTCGGCTCTACTTTCCCGCCTTGCCACTGCCACGCTGCTGGCGTCGCTCTTGGTAGCCGCGCCAACGTTTGGCCGAGGCCCCGCCGAGGAGGGCGAGCCATCCCCTCCCGTCCTCAAGTTTCAGGTCTCCTCCGACCCTTCTCCGCTTTTGGCGCCAGGCGTTGGCCGACTTCTCTTGAAGATCACCGTTCCTTCCGGCTACCACATTTTCTCCGGCGAAGGCCTTTCAGTGAAAGTCAGGCTGCCGGAGGGAGCCAAAGCGGGGACGGTTTTGTATCCCAAGGGGACGAAGGAAGAGGATTTTGAAGTATTGCGCCAAAGCGTTGTGGTCGAGATTCCCATTTCGCTTGACAAGGCCGCGCCAAAAAACATTGATGGCGCGATCTTGGTTGATTGGCAGGGGTGTCAGGATTTCGGGCAGAAGGTCTGCTTTCTTCCCACGACTGACACCGTGAAGTTCAGCGTCTCCACAAGAGAGGCGAAGGAGGTGGGGGCGCTGACGCAAACGGCGGCCAGGCAGGAGACAACACCCGCGAAGCCGGAAGCTGTTCAGAAAAGCGCGGAACCTGCCTCAATGGCGCAAGCTCTTCCCGAGGCGGACTTCCTTGAAATTGGCCGCTTCGCCGGTTTCAAAAACACTGGAGATTTCAAATCGTGGCTTCGCGCGGCGCTAAGCGATAAGAGCCAGGGCGAGGGGGTTGAAGCCAAATTCGCCAGGGCCGCGCGCGAAAACGTGCCCTTGGCGTTGTTGATGGCTTTCATTTTCGGGGTGCTTTCAAGCCTGACGCCGTGCGTCTATCCGGTCATTCCGATCACCGTCGCCTACATCGGCAGCCGCTCGCAGGGAAAGAAGCGGTCCCACGGTTTTCTTCTTTCTCTCTGTTTCGTGTTAGGCCTTGCCGTCGTCTACGCGCTTCTCGGCGCGATTTCCGCTAAGGCCGGGGCGGCGTTCGGTTCTCTGACGCAGAACAGGTGGATTGGACTCGGCGTGGCCGCGCTCTTTTACGCGCTGGCCCTCTCGATGTTCAACCTCTTCGAGTTGCGCACTCCTTCGGCGCTGGCCAACAGGCTGGAAATGTCCAAGCAGAAAGGAAAGGGCAGGGGCTTTGTCGGCGCATTTTTCATAGGGGCGGTCTCGGGACTCGTGGCAAGCCCCTGCATCGGGCCCTTGATCCTCGCCATCCTGGTGGTGGTTGCCTCCACGGGCTCCGTGCTCCTTGGCTTCTTGTACCTTTTCGTCTTCGCGCTCGGGATGGGCCTTCTGTTCGTTGTGATAGGGACTTTCTCGGGCATCCTCTCCGCCATGCCGAAGTCGGGTGGCTGGATGGACGGCGTCCGAATTTTCTTCGGCGTGCTTATTCTCGCTGCCGCTTTCTATTTCGCGGGGCTGTATCTGCCGAGGAACGCGTTCTTCATTATAGGCGGCGCTGCTCTTTGCGCCGTTGTGATGTACCTGCTGTTCGGCGCGAAGCGCCATTTCTTCTCCGTCCCGGCGAGGATTGCCGCAATCGCCCTCTGCCTGGCCTCCTTCGCGGCGGTATTGCCAACGCTCCCCGAATCAGGCAAGGCCGAAAATGGCCAGGCTGCCTGGCGCTCGGATATGGCAGCCGCCTTCTCGGAGGCGAGAGCTTCAGGTAAGCCGGTGCTGATGGATTTCAGGGCGGATTGGTGCGTTGCCTGCGTCGAACTTGAAAAGAAGACGTGGCCAAGCGCCGAGGTTCAGGAAGCTCTGAAGGGCCTGGTCCCGCTGCGGATGGACATGACCCAGAACAACGAAGCAAACAGGGCGCTTCAGGCCAGATTCCAGGTCAAGGGGCTTCCCACGGTCATTTTGCTTTTGCCGCCGCCGAAGAAGCGATGAAGAAAGTGACTGGTGACTAGTGGATAGTGACTTGTGGGCGCAAGGAAACTCGCCTGGCGGCGTATCGCCTGTCTTGCGAGTCACCAATCACCATTCACCAATCACAATCCTTTATCATCAGCATTGGCCGCCAGTTTGCCTAATCAAGAGCACCATCGTCTCCAGGTTGTAGGTCTGGGGGAAAAGATCCCATCCCTGGATTCGCGATACCCGAAAGCCATGCTCTTTCAGCATAGCCAGGTCTCTGTCAAGCGCGGGCAAGCTGCACGAAATGTAGATGATCCTGTTTGACGCCAGGCTAGCAACGTTGCCGAGCGCTTCTTTTGCTCCTGTACGCGGAGGATCGAGAACCACCGCGTCGAACTGCTCGCCTCCCGCCACCAACATCGCGGTTTGCTCCGCGACCTCCCCGGGAACATGCACGATGTTGAGCACGTTTGATTCACGCGCGTTTTCCTTTGCATCCCGATGCGCGATCAAGGAGCCCTCCACGGCCACCACCTGTTTGCACCGCGAGGCCATGGGCAGGGAGAAATTCCCTCCACCGGCGTAAAGGTCCAAAACCCTTTCATCGCGCAAAAGAGCTAGCCACTCCAGAACGCTTCCGACCAGTTTGCGGTTCATGGCGTAATGGGCCTGGGTAAAGCTCCGCGCGTCGGCGCGAAGGAGGAAGTCTTTGTCCGCGCCCGTCTCCGCCGTTCCGAGGCTGTAAGTGGTCCACGGGCGGCCAACCTTGGCAATCTCACGCGTCGCGTCGGACGCAGGCGTGGCCAATGCCCCTTGAAACCCAAGCGACTCGGCAATTTCGCACAGCCTGGACGCTTCCGGTTCACCCCCGTGGTGCAAGCGAAAATGGAGGACGTAGCTTTCCGCGCTGTCGGACCTGTCCATGGTAACGGACTCAAGCGCCCTGGCGGCCGGCTCCTCCTTGAGCGCCGCGCGAAGTTCCTGGTAGCGAAGGTTGTATGAAGAGTCAAACAGCAGGCAGGTATCCAGGTTGATAACTCGGTGGCTTTCTTCCTGGAAGAAGCCTATCTTTACGGTTTCCCCGGTGGGATAGACGTGGAATTCCCCTCTGTGGCGGTAGCCCAGAGACGGCTCGGCGGGAACAATGGGCAGAAGCTCGGCGCCATCCAGGTGGTGCCTAAGCGCCGAGCGAAGAAGCTGCTCTTTAGCGGCCAGTTGGCGTGGATAGGAGGTGGAGAGCCACTGGCAGCCGCCGCAGTGAGAAAAGAATTTGCACTTTGGCTCCACGCGGTCGGGTGACGGCTTGAGCATTGAAAAGGCCTCGGCTTCGGCGTAGCTTGTTTTTACGCGCGTCAAGCGCACCAGGAGCTTGTCGCCCGGCACCACCTTGGAAACGAAAATCGCCTTCCCGTCGTGGTGGGCGACGCCCTTTCCTCCCCAGGCCAGGGACTCGACCTCGACCTCCACCGGCGCTGTTTCGCGCCTATGAGCGAACTTGTGGCCGGATCGCCGTTTCGGGTTGTCTCCACGCAGCCTCATCAGCGGGTAGGATACCATAGAGATGGTGAGAGAGTGAGAAGGTGAGAAAGTTAGAGAGTGAGAAAGTGAGAGATGCATTGCCATGCGCGGCAGTTTAGGGCGCCAACCCTCTCACCCTCTTACCTTCTTACCCTCTCACCTTCCTGTTTTTCCGCGTCACACGTCTTTCGTCTAACGCGATTCATCCTTCATGCTTCCTTATGGACAGGGAGGGACCCCCCGGCCGGTTCCCCGGCCGGAAGGTTTAGCCAGCAAGGTAGGATGGTTTATAGGTGGGAAAAGGTTGAGGCAGGTGGCCTCCCGTGGGAGGCCAGCGTTTTTAGGCGGGATACTGTCAGGTAGGAGTTATACATCGGTCGAACCTCCGGTTTTAGCCTCGGTTTTTTTTGCCGCCGAAGCCTTGCCAGTGGCGCTGCCGCTGGAGCTTGCTGCTTTGCTCCGGCGGCCATAATCGGTTACGTACCAGCCACTTCCCTTGAACTGCAAAGCTGGAACGCTGAAGCATTTGTGGACGGCGCCGCCGCACTTCGGGCAAGCAGTCAACAGCGGGTCGTTGACCCTCTGGAGCTTCTCGAAGCGCTTGTGGCAGGCGTCGCACTCGTACTCGTAAATCGGCATGGCCCGCATCTCCTGCTGCTAGGTGTTAAGTATAGGCCGCCGCATGGCTCTTGTCAAGTAGGAGTATAATAACCACTTGGAGGAGTGGATGGAAGATGCAGTGCGTGCCATTTTGGCGGCCCTTGGAGAAAATCCGGACCGGCCAGGGCTGGAGCGAACGCCCGAGCGCGTCGCGGAAAGCCTTCGAGATCTGACTCGCGGAAGCAGGGAATCGTTGCAGGAGATCCTCGCCGGGGCGACATTCGAGGATCCTTCCAGGGCGATGGTTTTAGTCCGTGACACGCCTTTTTACAGCTTGTGCGAGCACCACCTCCTCCCCTTCTTCGGGAGGGTCCACGTGGCTTACGTCCCCAACGGCCATGTCATAGGCCTTTCGAAGATACCAAGGGTAATCGAGCACTTTGCCCGGCGCCTGCAGGTTCAGGAAAGGATGACGGAGGAAGTTGCCCAGACGCTCTGGACGACGCTTAAGCCGACGGGATTGGGCGTAGTCGTCGAAGCCACCCACCTTTGCATGGTGATGCGTGGCGTGCAGAAGCAGGGAAGCGTGGCGGTTACCTCCGCGCTCCGCGGCAGCTTCCTGTCCGATCCGAGGGCTCGCACCGAATTTCTCACCCTTGCCGGCGTGCCGGGCCGCGCGCCGTAAAACCGGCCCAAAGCGGTCAGGAAGCCCCTCCCTGGATGACCTCAACGCCTTTGGGCGGCTGAAACTGGAAGAGCGCCGGGTCAAGGGCTGTTCCCGTCTTGATATTGCTCAGTTCCAGCGAAATTGAATTCCCCAGGGCATCCTTGTACGCCACCCTGTCAACAAGGCTCGTTTTCTCATTGAGCCGGACTTCAAGGTCCTGGACGCCGGCCAGCGCTTCCTTCAGCGCCAGCTTGAGCGTCACGCTCCCATCGGATTCCGCCGCGCTTTCGCAGGAGAATTCCTTGGCCACGTCAACCTTGCCCAAAAGCAGCCTCAGCGTAACAGGCGCCAAAGGCCCCGTATCCAGTGGCTGCACGAACACCTGGCGCTCTTCGGGAATGTAAAGATAGGTTTTCCTTCCGTCGCTGACGGCGAGCTTGCCGGCGGGGCGGTCGTATTGCCAGCGCATCCTGCCTCCTTGCGCCAGAAAGAGCGTGCCCGATTCTGTCTCGCGCTGGTTGAGCGCTTTGGCGTCAAGCGTTTGCTGGAAGCTGGCCGTCATGGCCCCAAGCGCCAGGTATGCTTTGGCCAGCATTGTCATCCCCCGCCCGCATTCATCGGCGGCGGCGGGCGTTTCGGTCCCAAAGGGCCTCTGGAGGAGTAGCAGCGACAGAAGCGCGAACGCTACAGCAGACCTGATTTTCATCGAGCCTCCCAAAAGTTACTTGGCAACGTTCCACAAGGGGACGATCCAGGCGACGTACCCCTGCGCCCCCCCATCGCGCTCGCGGGTCAGGTAGATAGGGACAGCCTCTCCGGCAAGCGCCTCTTTTTCGGTAGTAACGTCCATGACCTCCCCCAACTTGCCGGTGACGGGGTCGAGCATCCGCCCTTCCATGTGGATTCTTAGCCGCAATCCGCCTTTCGACACCTGAAGCGGGGTGATGTCGAGCTTGTAGTATTCGATGTCCCAAACGATTGACCTTGCCGGAGGTGGAGGCGCCTGCTGATTTTTCGGCGGGGAGGGAAGGCGGTCATCCTTCTTCTGATGCTTTTTCTTGCCGTTATCCTTCTCCGGCTGGATATTTATCGTGAACCCCTGCCCTGCCTGCACCGTGGGCGAGCCCTTCGTGGTATCGAGCACGGGAAGGTCGTCCAGCACGATATCGCCCTGCCGTCCTTCCACCCACCTCGGAACCTTGCGGCTGTAGTCGTGCGAGACCTCCTTGCCATCCAGCGATTGAAGCTGAAGGGACTCGATCTCCGAACGGTTGGCCCCTGCCCACTGTTCCACCCTCAGGCCGAAAAGGATGGGAGGCCATTCCGCCGGGCCTTTGGGAGCTGCAACGATGAAGGCGCTGACGGAGAGAACCACGCGCACGCCAGTGGGCTGGTCGGCGTAGACCTCCATTATCTGCTCGCCTGGGTGAGAAAAGGCAAAGTCCTTGGCCCGGCTGTCAACGCTTCCACCTGTTGGCGTCGCCTCGGACAGAACAAAGCAGTGCAAAAGGCCCGCTTCATCCCTGGAGGGCGTGGCGGCAACGCGGAGGGAGATGTTTGACTTCCTGCCACGGGTCGCGTTTTCGATGTCTATGGAGCGCTCCAGGCGGCCCGGCCGTCCCAGGGGAAGGGAGGCCCCGAAAGAGCCCACTTCACTCACCGGCTGCCCCTCGCCGGTTGTCAGCAGCTTAAGGTTGACTTGAACAAAGACCGGTTCCGGGGATTGAGCCCCGGCCTGCACGGCTGGAGTTTGCGCAGGCGGTGATTGGGGTACGCCCTGTGCCTGGGCGGCAAGAGAAAAGGCCGCCAGGAGAAACGCGAAATTTAATGCCTGCTTTCCAACCATCAAGACCTAAGCATAAGCAACCTTCGCGCAGAGGTCAAGCCG
>JAEMPZ010000132.1:8142-16732 GCA_022759065.1 Acidobacteriota bacterium
CCCCCATTCGCGGCTGCCGTCCTTGTTCAATCGAGCGCCGGGGCTTGCAAGTGAGGCCGAATTCCCTTAAAATTAAGGCTTTATTGCGGAGGCCCACCTCATGAACCTTCTGAGATTCATGCGCGAGACGCCAGTTCTTAAGTACGTCCTCTGGATAGTCATCATCTCCTTTGTGCTTGCCATCTTCGTCCTCTGGGGCGGCGGGCTTGACGCGGAAAGGCGCGGCTCTGTCTTTTCCGCCGATTACGCGGTGAAGGCAGGCGACAACTCGATGCCCCAAGGCTGCCTGCGGCTGAGCTACCAGCTATACCATGACCGCATGCAGTCTCTCTTTGGCTCGCAGTTCAAGGAGAGCTATCTCAAAGGGTCTGTCCAGAACCTGGCTAACCAGATGGTCGGGACGCTGATCATGGAGGACATCGCGAAAGACTTCGGCTTGAGGGTTTCGGATGCGGAACTGGCCGAGGCGATAGCGAAGGCGTTCCAGTTTCAGAACCCGAAGGAAGACTATCCCGCCATGCTTGGCCGCCGCGGCGTCTCGGCCGACGAGTTCGAGCGCTACTTCCGGTCGGAACTCCTTGTGGACAAACTATACGACTTGCTGACCGACGCCCAGTACATGTCCGACGACACCCTGAAACAGCTTTACCACGAACAGAACGACAAGTACAAAGCGATGGTGGCTTTCGCCAAAGCGGCTGACTTCGCCGCGAAGGTCGCAGCGCCAAGCGAATCCGACTTGCAAGCCGCTTATGCCCAGAAAAAGAGTTCGCTTACGGTGGAGGAAAAGCGGAGCATCAAGTATGTTAGCGTGAATCCGATGGATGTGCGCTCCGCGCTGCCAGTAACCGACGCCGAGATCAAGGCTTATTACGACATTCACAAGGAGCAGTTCGGCGGAAAGCCATTTGACGCCGTCAAGGCGCAGGCCAGGCAGGCCTTTCTTTTCACCAGCCCCGTCGTCAAGGAGCGCGCGGATAAGGCTTTCAAGGAGGCCACGGCGGCCATTAAAGGCGCCAGCGGCGAGGCCGCCATCGCGGCTGCTGCCGCAAAATTCGGCTTGAAGGTCCAGTCTTCTCCCAAGCCGTTCGCCAAGGCGGAACCTGCTGGGGACTTGGGGCAGAGTGACGCGCTGAGCAAGGCCGTTTTCGAGGCGGCGAAGGACAAGTGGTCTGATCCGCTCGACCTGCGCGGCGGGATCGTCCGTTTCTGCGTGACGGAAATAACGCCAGCCCACCCAGCCACCTTTGCCGAAGCACGCGACGGCCTTGAGAAGCAGATTAAAGATGATCGCGCCCTGGCCGCCGCCAGGGCTGCAGCCATGGCGGCCGCATCGGCCGCGAAGGACGCCGCCTCCCTTGAAACCGAGGCAAAGAAGCTCTCGCTGGCCACCGCGCAGACGGGCGAGCTGGCAGCCAAGGATTTCATTCCGGCCGCCGGAGTGGCGGATCCCAAGGTTGGGAAGACCCTCGCCTCGACCCCCGCCGGAAAGGTCGTCGGGCCGCTTGCGCTCAAGGGCGGATTCCTCGTCGCCGTGGTTACCGAGCAGAAGCCGGCCGACATGGCGCAGTTCGCAAAGGACCATGACCAGTTCTACCGCCAACAGGCGCAGGAGACGGTGACTCGCATACTGGACGAGGCCGTAGCCCGCAGGCGTAAGGCTCTCGAAGACAAGAAGGCCATAGACATCAACATGGGGCTTGTCCGCCAGATGGACCCGGCCTCAGTACCTAACGAGGAGTAGCCAGTGCGGCCGGCAGCCCGCTCGGCGGTTCTAATCGCGGCCGCGCTGGGCGTGGCCGCCTCTTTGCTCGCCTCAGGGGCGCCCTCAAGCTCGGCGCCTCGTTCGATAGCGCTGGACATCGCTTGTGACTACGCTCCCGTCTTCGCGGGGGAGCGGTTGCGCCTCTTCACGCGCGAAGGGCGCAACCAGGTGATGGACCCCATCAAGGACAAAGCTCCGGATTGCAGCCCGGTTCCAATCGCCGCCGCGCTTCAGCCCATCGCCTTTAAGGAAAACGTTTTCGCCCTCGACGCCTCCGGCGCGTTGTGGAAGCTGGGAGCCGGTTCCCCTGTGACAGTTGACCAGGTGGCCTTGGGCGCCATTGCATTGTTGCCCGGCTCGCCCTTGCCCGCGATACTTTATCCCGGCCAATTGCGCTTGCCTTCGGGCGCCGAGGTGGCGCTCCCATTAAAGGCAGTTGGCGCATCCAAAGTCACCGGCGGCTGGTGGATTTTCGGGCAAGAGAGCGCCGCGCTTCTGGCGGAAGATGGCTCTCTCAAATGGAAATGGACGCCCAAGAATCTCACGCCACGGGCCGCTTGCCTTTCGGGCGGCAAGATCTTCGCCGCCACCCGCGAGGGATACCTGATCGCCCTGAATCAGCAAAACGGAAAGGAGCGCTTCCGCTATCGCTGTGGAGGCGAGGTTTTTGCTCCTTTGGCCGGAGCGGACGGCAGCGTCGTTTTCAGTGACAGCGACCACGCTATAAGGCGCGTCTCCGCCCACGGGCAACTCATTTGGCAGGCAAGGATGGGGGCGCGGCTCGCCTTCGGCCTGACAGCCACGGACGCGGGCTTTCTCTGCGCCGAAGAGGCGGGGCGCCGCGTAGCGCTTTTTGAGACGGCGACAGGCCGCGAAATATGGCACTGGGAAGCGCCGGAAGGGGAGATTCTGTTGCCGCTCGCGGCTTCGGGCTCTCTAGCCGCCGTGCTCGTTTCCACGGGCAAACCGGAACCTACTTTGTGGCTCCTTACGCTGCCATCTGGACGATAAGTGATTGAACCACTAAACCCCATCTGCGTGACGATTGATGGTTTTGAGCCTTCGCCCGCCCTTGAACGTTTTCTTCTCGAAGCCAGGCCCTTCGGCGTCCTGCTTTTTGACCGCCACCTGAAAAGCGAGGGGCAGGTTCAGGAGCTAAACGCCTGGATGCATTCCATCCTGCCAGGGCTCAATATATGTCTGGACCAGGAGGGAGGGCGGGTCAGCCGCCTGAAAACACTCGGTTTCGATTTTCCGGGAGCTTCCTCGCTAAATGCAGATCCAGGCCGCGCCATGGCCCTGGGAGTTGACACTGGCAAAGTTTTGGCCCGCCTCGGCTTTGACGTTGACTTTGCTCCGGTCGCGGACCTTGGCCCTGTTGAGCAGGGGACCGGGTTGGAGGGACGGACTTTTGCCGATGATGCAGAGTCCGTCGCCGCCTGTTGCGCCTCTTTTCTGGAGGGGCTGGCGGCCTCCGGCGTCCGGGGCTGCCTGAAGCACTTTCCCGGCCTGGGCGGTTCCCGGTGCGACAGCCACAAGAGCCTGCCCTATATTGGTGGCGGCGCGGATGAGCGCCTAAAGCACCTGGCGCCTTATCAAATACTAGCCCCGATCACTCCCTTTGTAATGATGGCCCATGGCCGTTACGATATTTTCGAGGATCCGGCGGCGTCGAGCCTGAACCACGAGGCATATTCTCTGCTGCGCGATTTGAATTTCGCGGGACAAAGCATTACGGACGATCTCTGCATGGGCGCCGTGGCGTCCGAAGGGACGCTTGCCGAACGGGTCACGAAGGCGATAGAAGCCGGAGCCGACATAGCGCTCTGGGTAAGCTCCGAGGCCGATTCGCTCGCGGTCTGCAAGAGGCTATAAGACGGCATGGTCGCGACCGGTCAACGACGTGCCCGCTGTTGCGCCGCCTGGCCACCAGTCACCAGTCACCCAGTCACATTATTGCGCCGCCATAGGGCGACGCGCAGATGGCCGGCGAGATCGCGGGTGCCATGTTGCCATTCCAGCGACGGCGAGAGGGCGCGAAGCGCGGCGGCGCGTTTGGCTTGGGCGGTTCCGATTTCGGCTGCCAGGTGGCCACCGGGTTCCAGCGACGCCTCGGCCCAGCGTGCTAAAGCACGGTAGGGCTTTAGAGGATCGCCCTCTTCAAGAAGTAGCGCGGCGCGCGGCTCGTAGTCGCGCACCTCTGGCATTAGCTCTGGCCACTCATCCTGGGTGATGTAGGGCGGGTTGCTCACGATGAGGTCAAGGCGGCGAAACGGACATGGCGCATTGACATCGCACCTGGCGAGGCGGACGTTTGGCAGGGCAGCCGTATTCCGCCTTGTCCATTCAAGCGCCTTCTCGTCAACGTCCACTCCGAAAAAAATTCCGTCCGGGCGCTCGGAGGCGAGCGCGGCGATAACGCAGCCGGAGCCGGTGCCCACTTCCAACACGCGCGGGCTCTCTGCTTCCTTGATGCAGCAAAGCGCGCTTTCGACGAGATGTTCCGTCTCGGGCCTGGGGATAAGGCAGCCTGGGCCGACCTCGATTGGCCTTCCCCAAAACTCCTGTTTTCCACGGATGTATTGAAGGGGCTCGCGCGCAAGGCGGCGGGCGATCAGGAGCGCGAAGGCCTGATTCTCGCCGAAGGAGAGCAGCCTCTCCTGATGGCCTAGAAGGATGGCTTTGTCGAGATGAGTCACGTCGCAAAGAAGAAGGAGCGCGTCCCAGAAAGGGTGAAGCACCCCCTCCTGTTCGAGGCGGCGCGAAGCTTCGGCGAGCGCTTCATGAATCGAAGGAAGTCTCATGGCACGACGTTAAAGAAGGTAAAGGGTTAAGGGTAAAGGGTAAAGAAGTAAAGGGTGAAGAGTTAAGAAGAACCTTGAACCTCTTTACCTCTTAACGCTTAACCTCTTAACGCTTCACCTCCTCACTCTTCACCTCTTTACGCTTCACCTCTTTGCTTCCCGACATATCCACCAGCTCGATGCCGAGCGCTTTGGCTGCTTCAAAGATGCGCTCGTCGCGGTAAAACTCGCCGAAGACGATCCGCTTTATCCCGGCACCCGCCAAGAGCTTGAAGCAGGTCCAGCAGGGCGAAGCGGTTATGTAGGAGGTGGCGCCGTCGGTGGCGATGCCGTGCTTGGCGGCCTGGACGATGGCGTTTGCCTCCGCGTGGCTCGTGCGCTCGCAGTGGCCGTTGACCATCATGTGGCCCACTTCGTCGCAGTGAGGAAGGCCCGAGACCGAGCCGTTGTAACCCGTCGCGATGATGTACTTCTCCTTGACAAGAACGCAGCCGACCTGCTTGCGGTCGCACGTGGCGCGCGTCGCCACCTCGCGCGCGATGTCCATGAAATAGGCGTCCCATGACTTTCGCATGACCTGCCTCATCCTTTTCTTTCTCTTCCTGCCCTTTGTGCCTTCGTGGTGATACTCATTTGTGGCCTATCAGCTTCCAGTATCCTTCGGCGTTGAACATCGGCGAGTCGCGCTGGGTGTGGCAGCGCCCGCATACAGCGGCCGAAACTTCGCCCTTTTCCATAGGCGCTTTCGGGTGGCCGCCCCCCGGCCCATGGCAGGCCTCGCATCCGACGCCCTGAATGAAAGGCAGCTTTTCGGACGCTGGGAGGCTGTCGGAACCCAGTCCTGTAACGTGGCAGGCCAGGCAGACCGGGTCCATCTCGCCGTGGTCTATTTTCAAGTCCTCGTACGCCTTGGCATGGCGGGAAAGAGACCAGCTCTTGTGTGCATCTTGGTGGCATGAGGCGCAGGCGGCGCTCCCCACGTAAGATCGCGCGCTTTTCACGGCGCCGCGCAGCTTGTCCAGCGCCGACTGGTCAATGGCGCGGGCCTGGTCCAAAACCTTTTGCACTTCGGCCTGAACAGCCGGGTCTGAAGGCGCTTCGGGCCCAAGGTAGCCCCCCTCCGGCCACGCTTCAAACCGGCGCCCGTTCCAGCGTATCTCAAGGTTCGTGTAGCGCCGCCCCTTGTCGCCGTTGAAGACGACCCACGTGTCGCCGGCGCGCTGGGGCATCGTGGTAACGTCTGCCTGCCACGTCGCTACGACGGCTATAAGGTCGGGGAATTCCGCATGTAGCGCCGCGACCGTTTCGGGCGCGATCGAGCCGAAAATCACAAACCCGTCCGCAGGATGTTTCTTCCTCTCTTCCCTGAAGGTTTCCAGCGGGTCGGGCAGCGTCGCGCCGCCGGGCGGAGTCTGGGATAGAAAGACAACGCGCAGCAGCGCCCCTTTATCCCCGATGGCGCCCAATCCCCAGCCTCCGAGGCGGAGAGATTCTCCGGGCTCAAGGCTCTTTTGGCCGGCCAGGAAAAAACGGCTCTTGGCGGAGAGAGCGCGCAGCTTCTCTATCCCAAGCTCCAGATCGTATCCGCCGACGCCCACCAGATAGCCGTTGCGGCTGAAGTAGTCTCCCACCTCCTTGTTGAGAAGCTCTCGCGCGGTGGCCCGAGTTGAAAAGCCGTTGGCCAGTTCCACGGGGATTACCGGGTTCTCCTTCGCGGTGCGCCGCACGTTGTCCAAAAGGGCCTGGCGCCTTGCCAGGCCGCCAGCCGGGACGGTCCTGCACCCGCAAGGTATCAAGAGCCCTTCCGTGTCGCTTGTGATCACGAAGGTCACGGCCGACGGGCGCCTCAAGAGCATCAGCGCTCCGACAACGATAGCGAGTCCAGCCACCATTGCGATCAAAGACAAAAGCGGTTTCCACTTCACCACTGCACCTCCACTGGCTCGGCGAGGCCGGGATAGATGCGCCTGTACTCCCAGTAGTTCAACGCTATCCTGCGGATGTACTGGCGCGTCTCGCCGAAAGGAATTGACTCGATCAGCATGTCCGGCTCTTTGGGGCAGCCGGGACGAGCAAGCCACTTGTCAACGTTGCCCGGGCCGGCGTTGTATGAGGCCAGGGCAAGATCGTAGCGCCCGTTCCACCTGTCGCAGACCTGCTTGAGGTACCTGGCGCCGGCCGGAATGTTCCAGGCCGGATCCCTGAGCCTCTCCGGCGTCGGAGGCAAAAGGCCGTTCTTGCGCGCGACCTCTCTTGCCGTATAGGGCATAAGCTGCATGAGCCCCACCGCGCCGGAATGGGAGACGACTGCTTTATCCCAGAGGCTTTCCTGGCGGATTACCGAGGCGAGAAAGAGGGGCGGAAGGCCGGTGTCGCGGCTCGCCGCCTGAATCGCATCGGAGTGTTCAAGCGGATAGAAGGCCTTGAAAACCTCCGGCGGCAATAGGTCGCCAGCCGGCCCGAATGAGCCGGGGAATGCTTTTCGGGCGGCGACTATGGACTTGGGCAAGTCTCCCGCTTTCAGGGCCTCTCGCGAGAGCGCCCAAAAGAGCGAGGCCGAAGGCACCGTGTCGGCAGCCATCGAAATCTCCCCCTCGGCTTCGGGGTAGAGGGCGATCTCGTCCAGCAGCAGGCCCTTGTACAGGTGCGTTCCCTGGGGAGCCTCTGGCATTGGCGGCAAGGGCGCGCTGGCCACCGTTGAAACGGGCGGCTTCAGGCCGCGAAGGCGGTAGCCGAAGTAACCGTACTTCGAAGTTTCGAGAAGCTCCCTCTTCGCGGCTTCCGTCCCCGCTTCATCGAGCCCGCCGGTCCTTAAAAGCGTGTAAAGCGCGGCTTGATGTGTCTCGTTCGTCTGGGGCAGCGCGGCGGCAATGCCGCGAAACAGGTTGTAAGCGGCTGCAACCTGGCCTGACATTCTCTTATCCCAGGCCTGGCGGTAAAGAAAAGCGCTGGCGTCGCCGTTTTCGCGTCCATCCTCCAGCACCTTTAGCGCGAAGTATTCGGCTCCTTGAACATCAGCCTGCTTGACCCTCCACCGCCAAAGGACGAGGAACGCTCGTTCTCTCGCCTCGCTGCCTGGAGGCATGGATGAAAGAACCCGGACGGCTTTTTCAAGTTCGTTTTGGGAAAGGCCGGCCAAGGGTAGAAGGGCGGCAGCCCGGAGCAGGGCGATCTGGGCCACTTCCTTGTTTCCACCAAGCGCCAGCAGCTCATCGGCAGCCTGGCGAATCCTTCCCGCCTTCTCATCCAGGCGGGCCGCAAAAAGGAGCTTCCAACCCCTGTCGGCTTCGGATGGCGCGCCGCCAAGCGAAGCCGACCAGGCGCCGAATTCCGAGGCCAGCACGTCCAGCGCGTTTCCGGCTTCGAGCCTTATGAGGCGGCGAAGCCGTTCGTCGGGCGTCAATCCCGCGACGAAGGCGGCCCGCGCCGGCGACGCGGCGAAAAAGGCTCGCGTTTCGGGACGAGCTGGCATTTCGGTGTATAGCCAGCGGGCAAGCTGGGCGGCGCGCGCCACCTCTCCGGCGCGCTCGCATGCATCGGCCAGCTTCGCCGCGACGGAACAGTCCAGTGGCGATGCTTTTAGCAGCGCCTCTAACGGCGCCACGGCCTCGGCCCATCTTTTCCCTTGAAGCGCTTCATCCGCAAGCTTGGAGGCGGCGTCGAGCTTGAAGGTCGCCTCCCCATCCACCGAAAAGAGCTTCAGCAGGAATTCGCGCGCGCGGCTTTTCTTGGCGGGGTCGTCCGCCAGCGAATCGTAGCTCCACTTCCAAGCGTACTCCCGGAGCGGGCTTGCTTCAATGGATTGGCTGCCGAGAACATCAACGGCTTGTTGCTTCTTCCCGAGTTCAAGGAGAGTCCTGCCCAGAACAAGCCTGAGCTGGACGGCCCGTTCGGGTGAAGGCCCGAGGCGCAGTTCGCCTTCGAGAGCCTTGGCGCGGGCGTCCGCCGCCAAAGCAGCGTATTCCTTGAAGTCCAAAGGCGGCGGAGCGCTGGAAAGCGCCGAGAGGGCAAGAAGAACCCC
>JAEMPZ010000080.1 GCA_022759065.1 Acidobacteriota bacterium
CTTCCCTCCGCCCGTCCTATTGCCTTTGCGGCATTGGCGGCATGGCCGAAAAATCACCCCTCCATCATTATGGCGCGCTCGAAATCGGCGGGGTTTGTAGCTGAGAGCTTCGCCACCTCCAGGTCAACACTCCCATCCTTCACCAGCTTAACCAGATGCTGGTCGAAGGTTTGCATGCCGTACATCTCCTGCCCCTTTTCCAAATGCGATGGAATGTCGGCGGTCTTTCCCGCGTCTCTGATGCACTCCTGGATGGTGCGAGTCACCCGAAGAATCTCAACCGCCGGGACGCGGCCGAGCACGCCTTTAGTCGGCAGAAGGCGCAAGCTGATTATGGCCATCAAACAGTCGGCGAGCCGTTTTCGCGCTATGGGCTCTGAGTCGCCCGGGTAAAAGCCCATCAAGCGCGCTATCGTGTTGACGGAGTCGAGCGTGTGGACCGAAGACAGAACGAGGTGCCCCGTCTCGGCGGCTTTCATTGCTATCTCGACCGTTTCGGCGTCTCGCATCTCGCCGATCATTATGACGTCAGGGTCCTGCCTGAGCGCGGCCGTCAGCGCGGGCGCGAAACCGGGCGTGTCGCAGCCAATCTCGCGCTGGCTTACCGCCGACATTTTATTCTTGAATAGAAATTCAATTGGATCCTCGATCGTCAGAATATGAGCCCGCCTGGTCTGGTTGATATGCTCCACCATGGCCGCCAGCGTGGTGGACTTGCCGTTTCCGGTGGCGCCCGCGACTAGCACGAGGCCGCGGCGAAGATTGGAAATCTGCTCGATTACCGGAGGCAGCTTCAGTTCGGCAAAGTTTTTAACAATCACCGGAATGACCCGTAATATTATGGCGAAAGTGCCCCTCTGGCGGTAAATATTGACCCTGAAACGGGCCTGGCCTTCTATGCCGTAAGAAACGTCCAATTCGGTCAAGGATGAAAGCTGATCCTTCCGGTAGGTGTGAGCAAGAACCTCTTCGGCAATGGCCGCGGTCTCATCCGGCGAGAGCGGGTGATACTTCACTTCCATCAAATCGCCGTTGATTCGGAGCAAGGGGGGGTGGCCGGCCTGAAGGTGGACATCCGACGCACCCTTCTGAACGGCGCTTATCAAAAGCTTATGAAAAATGGCGACGTCCATGGCGCCTCCCACGAAGACATTGTATAGGCCAAACGGGGGGCCATGTCAAATAGCTGGCGGCTCCCGCGGAACCGTGACATAATGTATGGCTCGCGACAGGCTCCGCCCGCGGGAATTTTCAAGCAGCTTGGCTGGAAAGGAAATCCGTGAACATTCTTCTCAAAGACCTCAATTCCGAGCAGCAGCGCGCGGTTGAAGCGGAAGGCGGCCCGGTGCTCGTTCTTGCCGGCGCGGGATCGGGAAAAACTCGCGTCATCGCGCACCGTATAGCCTGGCTCCTCACTGAACGCCACGCCTCGCCGCACAGCCTGCTGGCCGTCACTTTCACGAACAAGGCGGCCGCCGAGATGCGCCAGCGAGTGCTTGCTTTGCTCAAGAAGGACAACCTTCCCTTTCTCTGGATGGGAACTTTTCACGGCATCTGCGCCCGAATGCTTCGCGCGGACATAGAAGCGCTGGAAGGCCCGTGGAGCCGCGACTTTACCATTTACGACCAGGACGATTCCAAGAGCGTCGTGCGCGCCGTTATGCGGGAGCAGGGGATTTCCGATCAGCAGGCCACTCCGGCGGGCGTCCAGTCCGCCATCAGCCGGGCCAAGGCGGAAGGGCTCAACCCCGCCTCGCTGGCAAACTCCGCCAGGGATGCGCGCGTTGGAATGATCGCGGCCGTTTTCAAGGGCTACGAGGCGCGATTAAGGGCCGCGAACGCGCTGGATTTCGACGACCTCTTGAACCTGGCCCTTCTCCTCGTGGAAAAGAAGGATGATATCCGGCTCCGCTACCAGGAGCGGTTCCACCACATATTGGTTGACGAATACCAGGACACTAACAGGATTCAGTACCGCCTTCTGAAGCTTCTTTCCGGGCGGTGGAACGACATCTTTGCCGTGGGCGACGAGGACCAATCCATTTATAGCTGGAGGGGCTCCGACATTCACAACATCCTCGATTTTCAAAAGGATTTCCCAAAGGCCCAGGTGATACGCCTTGAAAGAAACTACCGCTCCACCAGCAAGATTCTCGCGGCGTCGAATGCCCTTGTGGCTCACAACACCAAGAGGCTCGGGAAAAATCTCTGGACCGAAACGCCGGGAGGCGAGCCGGTTAGAATGTTCTCGGCGCCCTCCGACAGGGAAGAGGCGGCCTTCGTGGCCGACACCCTCGCGCAGTTAAGGCGGACAAGCCACGCGTGGAGACAAATGGCCGTCCTTTACCGCACAAACGCCCAGTCCCGAGCTTTCGAAGAAGCGCTTCTAAACCGCTCCATTCCCTACCAGGTGGTTGGTGGCCTGAAGTTTTATCAGCGCAAGGAAGTGAAGGACGTTCTCGCTTACATCCAGGCCGCGCTTAACCCGCTTGACCGCGTGGCGCTGCTGCGAATCATCAATGTTCCCCCGCGCGGGCTGGGCAAAGCGACGCTTGACGCGCTTTCGGCCAGGGCCCAGGAAAAAGGCGCCTCATTATGGGATGTTCTCTGCGCGGCGCGCGAGAGCGATCTTCCCGCGCGCGCCATCCATGCCGTTGAGGAATTCGTCAGGCTCCTACAAACGATAGCCACGCGCTCTTCCGCCCAGTCGCCCGCCGACCTTGTTGACTGGGTGATCAAAGAGACCGGCATGGCGGAGTATCTGAAGGCTCAATCGGAAGGAGGCCCCGACGCTCAGTCACGCATCGAAAACCTGCATGAGCTTGTCTCGGCAATCCGCGAGTTTGAAGTTCGCGAACAGGGCGACTTGCGCGCCTTCCTGGAGCGCCAGGCGCTGGCAAGCGACCAGGACAGCCTGGAATCGGGCCAGGGGGCGGACACGGTGAAACTGATGACCCTGCACGCCGCCAAAGGACTCGAATTCCCTGTCGTCTTTCTGGCCGGCCTTGAAGAGGGTTTCTGCCCCCACCAGCTTTCAATGAACTCGGCGGATGGCATCGAGGAGGAGCGCCGCCTCTGCTACGTCGGAATGACCCGCGCAATGGAAAAACTCTATCTTACCTGGGCGAGCGAGCGTTACGTTTTTGGAACCCCACAGCGCCGCACCCCTTCCACCTTCCTACGCGAAATCCCCATGTCAATGGTCGAGGAAATCGGTGGGCTTGCTGGCGATCATGGCCCATCAACCTTCGCGGCGGCGGCCGCCGCCTTCGACGACATGCGCTACGCTCCAACCGAAGCCGGCTTTCGTCCCGGGAGCAAAGTTCACCACCGCAAGTACGGGCTTGGCGTCGTGCTGTCCGTCGAAAGCAGCGGCGAAGACGAAAAGGTGACCGTCTCATTCAGCCGCTTCGGGAGAAAGAAGCTTCTTGCCAGCCTCGCCCGCCTGGAGGTTGTGTAGCGCCCCTGCCAGCCCGGCATTAAACCAAACGGCGCAGCTCAAGGTCTGTAGCTCCTGGAAGGAGGCCCTGATGAAACGCGCCATACTGCTGACAACCTTTCTCTTGTCCCTCATGCCGCTTGCCGGATGCGTAGTCGAGGCCCGGCCGCCGCGCGCCGTAGTGGCAGTGGCCGCTCCGGCCGTCTATGTTCCTGTTCCGCCGCCAGCCCCGGTCGTGGAGGTGATTCCCGCCTGCCCGGGCCCAAGATATGTCTGGGTGAGGGGCTTTTACCGCTGGTCCGGCTCCGCCTATGTCTGGGTTCCGGGAAGGTGGGCCGTACCGCCGCACAGCCACGCCAGATGGGTTGAGCCGGAGTGGCGACATCACCAAAGGGGATGGTTTTTCGTTGAGGGACACTGGCGATAGGCGGCCATGATGGCCGGCAAGGCGGCGCCGGCGCAAGGAGGCCTGGCGCCGGGGGCCTGCCGCATCTTATCTTCTGCGGTTGCCCTGGCGGCCATCCCGAGGCTTTGCGTGCGTCTTGCGCTGGGGTTCGCTTGCCGCCGGGGCGCTTTCCAGCTTTGGCGGAGGCGCTTGCAGGCTCTTGACGTAGAGGTCATCAAGTAGCATCGCGACGAGGTAAACCTCGTCCGCGCTTTGGCCTAGAGAGATGGCTAACGGCAGGAACCGCTGCATCCGCTCCATTTCGACCTTGTCCAACGACCGAAGCCGGGCCTCAAGAATCGCGGTCAGGCGCTGGCCGACCAAACCCTCGACCTCCGCTTCCGCGGGCAGGGGAATTTCCTGAAACTCAATGTTGAATGTTTCAGCTATTTGCCTGATCTTGATCTCGTCAAAGCCGGAGACCAGCGTGACCGCGCGCCCCGCCGCCCCGGCGCGGCCCGTCCGGCCCGCCCTGTGGACGTATGATTCCGGGTCTTCGGGCGCCTCGTAAAGAAAGACGTGGGAAAGCGCCGGGATGTCAATGCCGCGGGCGGCGACGTCGGTGGCTACGAGAAACCTGAGGTTCCCCTCTCTGGCGCGCCTCATGACGCGCTCACGCGCCTGCTGGCTCAGGTCCGAGCTTAACGCGTCGGCGTCGTATCCAAAACGCTTGAGCACCGAAGCCACGTAATGGACGTTGTCCTTCGTGTTGCAGAATATTATCGCTGAATCGGGGTTCTCGGCTTCAATGATTCGTATCAGGCTTCTTTCCTTTTGCATTCCAGGGACAAGACAGAAAACGTGCTCGGTCTGCGCGACATGAACCTGGTTCAGGCTCAGGCTCAACAATTCGGGCTCGCGCAAAAATTCCCCGGCCAGATTGAGGACGAACGGAGGAAACGTCGCCGAGAACATATAGGCGCTGTGCTTTCGGGGCGCCGGAAGGTGGCGCTGGATGCGCTTCATGTCGGGGTAGAACCCCATGGAAAGCATGCGGTCAGCTTCGTCAAAGACGAGGATGTCCAGGGCTTTGAGCGAAAACGCGCCCCGTTCGATCAGGTCAAGGATGCGCCCAGGCGTTCCGACGACTATGTGCGCGCCCTGTTTCAGGGCGTCGAGCTGCGGCCCGTAGGCAACCCCGCCGTAGACCGCCGCCACGCGGACAGTTCCGCCGGAAAGCAGGCGTGCATCGTCATGGACCTGGTGGGCAAGCTCGCGCGTTGGCACCAGGACGAGCGCCTGGCAGCTATTAATGGCGGCGTCAATTCTTGCCAGCATGGGCAGGACGAAAGCGCCGGTCTTTCCGCTGCCGGTGCGGGACTGCACCATCAGGTCTCTCTTTGCCAGAAGGTATGGCATGGCCCGGGACTGGACCGGCATCAATTCGCTCCAATTGGCCCTTGCCGCCGCTTCTTGCAAAGGCGTGGGCAGCTCGCGAAGAGTGATGGGCGGAAGCTGGCGCTCCTTGCTTATGGCTCCGAAGACCGGTTTCTCCGGCCCTGGGCCGGGGCTGGCTGTTCCAGGCGCGCCGGCGGCGCCGCCCTTCTCTTTGCTTTCGCTCATTGGTTCCCCTTTCCGCGTGCTTCCTGCTCTTCCCGCCAGCCGCCTGCATCCATCAGCGGCCGTGGCGCCCCGTTCTTGAGTAAGACTCAAGGATCTCCGCCACCTCCGCGCCGGTGCCCGCCTTGAGGGCGTGGCGCGCCATTCGGCGGCACTTTTCGTAAGATATGCCGCGCACGGCGGCTTTCACGTCAAGGAGCGCCTCCGGCGCCATGGAGAGCTCCGTCACGCCGAGGCCGACAAGAAGCGGCGCCATCAACGCGTCCGATGCCATTTCGCCGCACACGGCCACGGGAATTCCCTTTACGCGCGCGGACTCGCAGACGTGCGAGATGCACCGCAATACAGCCGGATTCATGGGATCATACAGGGACGCCACGCTCTCGTTGTTCCGGTCTATCGCCATAAGATACTGTATCAGGTCGTTCGTGCCAATCGAGAAAAAGTCGGTGTAAGGGAGAAATGCCTCCGCGGTCAACGCGCAAGAGGGGACCTCAACCATGATGCCCACCGGGATCCTATGGTCGAACGCGACGCCCTCCGCCTTCAACTCCGCTTTGCACTCATTAAGGAGCGAAATGCAGGCCTTCAGCTCGTCCACCGTGGTGACAAGTGGAAACATTATCGCGATGTTCTTGCGCGCCGAGGCGCGCAGAAGCCCGCGAAGCTGGACCTTGAAAATATCGGGGTGGCGCAAGGTGAATCGCACGGCGCGCACGCCCAGGACGGGGTTCTGCCCCTCCGGCTCCAAAACCTCGTGAAAGTATTTTTCGCCCCCCAGGTCGAGCGTTCTTATCGTCACCCTGTGAGGATATAGCGCCTCGCAGATGCGGTTGTAGAGCGCAGCGTGGTCGTCCTCGGTGGGCAGGTTGGGAGAACGCTCTAGGTAAAGAAACTCGCTGCGGTAAAGCCCCACTCCCTCGGCGCCCGCTTCAATCGCCCCTTGGAGCTCGTTTTCCAGGTCTATGTTGGCGCGGGTTCTTATGACGTGGCCGTCAATGGTGCGGGCCTCCTTGAGCGCCCCGGCCTTGATCTTGCGGCGATAGTCTCGGTAAGCCTCGGCCCGCTTGGCGTACTCCGCCTCCTCTTCCGGCGTGGGATCGAGAATGACTTTGCCTTCGACGCCGTCCACGATCACGCGCTGGTCCGTTGCGGCAGCGGCCATTAGGCCTGCAACGCCAACGACGGCTGGAATGCCCAGCGACCTCGCTATGATCGCCGTGTGAGAGGTCCTGGCCCCGTGTTCCGTCGCGAAAGCGACTACCGACGCCTGGTGAAGATGTCCGGTCTCGGATGGCGTCAGGTTGTCCGCGAGGATGACCTGGGGCTCGGCGCTCGGCGCCACGGTCTCCTGCTGCGCGCCGCGCAGGTGGCGCTGCACCCTGGAATAGAGGTCTTCCAGGTCAGAGGCCTTCTCCTGGAAATATGAGTCCTGCGAGGCCATCAAGGCGGTCGTCATCGCCTTTATCGCGCTCTCCAGCGCCTGCTCGGCGTTGCTCCCCTCCTTGCTGATTTGGAATCTCGCCGCGCGCAAAAGGGCCGGATCCTTCAGGATCACGGCGTAGGCGTCGAAAAGATCCAAAAGAGAAGGTTCCACTTTGCCGCGCAGCGCCTCTTTGGCGCTTTCAAGCTCCTTCGTGGTCGCTTCGATCGCGAGGCAGAGCCGCTCCGCCTCGGCCTCCCTTTCCTTCTCGGGGACGACGTACCGGGGAATGGCGAGCTTCCTCGCGACGAGGGCGCGGGCCGAGCCCGAGGCGAAGCCGGGAGAGACGGGCGTTCCTTTAAGAATCATCTGGCTACTCCTCGCCGAAACGGGACGTGATGAGGCTTTCGATTTCTTTCATGGCGGCGGCCTCATCGGGGCCGTCCACCTCAAGGACCACCGGAGTATCCTTTGAGGCGGCGAGGGTCAGGACGCCGAGAATGGATTTGGCGTCGGCTGACATCTGGTGGGTGGAAATGATCACCTGGGCGTGAAACCGGGAAGCCGCCTGCACGAGCTTCGCGGCAGCGCGCGCGTGCAAGCCAAGGCGGTTGGATATCACAAGCTCCTTGCGCGTCATTCGCCCGCCCCGTCCTGCTGGCCAAGGGCCTCGCTCACGGAAACGATGGCGCTTTGCCCCTTTTCGCGCAAGATCGCAAGAGCGTCCAAGAGCGGCGTCTCGGACTTTCTCATCAGGATGGCCTTGATCAGCATGGGAAGGTTCATCCCGGTAAGAATCTCGACCTTCCCCGCCTTGTAAAAGGTCATGGCCAGGTTGGTTGGAGTCCCGCCGAAAAGATCCGTCAAAATCAACACCGCGTCGTGGCTCTCCTGAAGCTTCTTCAGCGTCTTGCGCAGCTTTTCCTGCGCGCTGGCGGAATCCTGGTCCCATTCGATGCAGAGCGAAGCCACGGAAGCGTCCTCCTGCCCAAGGATTCTAAATGCCGCGTCCAGAAATTCCTTGCCCAGCGAACCGTGCGTCAAAACCAGTATTCCAAGCATTATCACCTCATCCTGTCGCGGTGAATGAGACCCACGGTGATCTCCTTCCGCTCGCTAAGAGTATTGTACAGCCATTTCGCGACGGCCACGGAACGGTGGCGGCCTCCGGTGCACCCGACGGCGACGGTAAGGTAAGCCTTGCCCTCCCGCTGAAAGCGTGGCAGGAGGAAGGCGAGAAAGGAGCCGAGGCTTTGCAGGAAGGCCTTGCCTTCCTCTCCCTCCGTCACGTAACGGTACACCGCGTCGTCCTCTCCAGTCAGAGGCCTTAGCTCCGGCACGAAGAAAGGGTTTGGCAGGAACCTGACGTCGAACACGAGCGAGGCTTCCGCTGGAAGGCCATAGGCGAAGCCGAACGAAACGATGTTTACGGTTAGCCCCGAGCGCTCCGCCATGGAGGTTATCTCGTCGCGTATCTTGGCTCGAAGCTGGTGGATGTTCAGGCCCGAAGTGTCGAGTATCCAATCGGCCTTCTCGCGGATCTGCGCCAGCTTGGAGCGCTCAAGCGCTATCCCTTCTTCCACCGTCCCGCGGGGCGAGAGCGGGTGGGGGCGGCGGGTCTCCGAGAAGCGCCGCAGCAGAATTTCATCCGAGGCTTCGACGAAGATGATGTGCACGTTATGGGGCGAGCCCATCAGCGCCGCGTGAATCTGCGGAAATTTGGCGTCCAGCGCCGCTTCGCGAAGGTCGAGCCCCAGGGCCACGAGCGAGCCAAGCTCTCCAGAGGAGCCTTCGAGAAGGTCCATGAATTTCGGGAAGAGGTCCAAGGGCAGGTGTTCGACGCAGTAGAAACCCGCGTCCTCCAGGCAGCGTATGGCCTGGGTCTTGCCCGCTCCGGACATTCCGGTAACCACGTAGAGCGTTTTACGGCTCATCTTTTTGTGACCCCATTCGCTCCATGTGGAGCCGCGCGAAGGCGCGCGCCGAGTTGATGCCTTTGCGTTTTAACAAGAGGTTCCTGACGGCGACCTCCAAAAGTATCGTGATGTTGCGCGCGGGCGCGACAGGCAGCAGGAGATAGGGACAGGCCACCCCCAGTATGCTCGTCTGCGGGTCGTCCACGCCAAGGCGGTCGTAAGACCTGCCCTCGCGCCATGCCTCAAGCTCCACGACGAGATCCACCTCTTTTTGGGCTTGCGTGGCGACCACGCCGAAGAGGTCCTTGATGTTGACGATGCCGACGCCCCGAAGTTCCATGTGGTACTGCAACATTTCGGGCGCGCGCCCCACCAGGATTTCGCCGCGCCGCCTGATCTCCACGATGTCGTCGCTGACTAGCCGGTGGCCTCTCACCACGAGGTCCAGGGCGCTTTCGGATTTGCCCACCGAGCTTTCGCCGACCAGAAGGAGGCCGACGCCGTAAACGTCGAGAAAGGAGCCGTGCGTGGTGAGCCTTGGGGCCATCATGTCCAGAAGGCGGTCCGTTACGACGCTGATGACGTATGAGCTCGTTTTTGGGGAGCGTATCAGCGGGGTGTTCGTCGCGTTTGCGACTTCCACGAGCGCCGGCGTGGGCGTAAGCCCCTTGGTGACAAGAAAGAGGCAGACGCCTCGTTTCAGAACCGTTTCAAGCGCCTGGCGCTGGTCGGGGCCGCCGTGGCGCGAAAGATAATTGATCTCGGTCGCCCCGAGTATCTGTATCCTGTCGGGGTGAATGTACTCTGGATCGCCAGCGAGCCCGAGGCCCGGTTTCTGGATGCGCGGGTTGCCTATCTCGCGGCCCAGGCCGGCGCTTCCGGCGAGCAACTCCAGTTCAAGGTCCTTGAAGGAGTCCATGAACTGCTGGGCCGAGAGTTTTGGATGGAATTCCTGGCCGCGGAGGACTCTCAAGGCTTCCCCGGCGCCTCTATGAGGCTAAACGCTCCGCCTTCGTCCTTGAACAGGACCTGGAGCCTGCCGCTCTTGGCGTCCCTGAATACCACCACCGGCGCCCGAAGCTCCCTTATGGCGAGCATGGCGTCCGCTACGCTCATGGGCTTGGGAAGAAAAAGATCGCCGCGCCTTGCGTAGCGCTCCTCTTTTTGCCGCTTTGGCGGCTCCTCCTCCTCTTCCGCCTCCCCCTCGGAACTCTCGGAGGTGGCGACGCCCCTGTTTCGCCCGCTAAGGCGGCGGCCTTTTTCCTTTTTAGCCTGCTGCTCGATGGCGTCAGCCGCCTCGTTGATGGCCATGTACATGTCCTCGGCCATTCCGCTGGCCTTGTAGATGCGGTCGTGTGCACAGTGGATCATCAGCTCGGCGTGGTGCACGCGGCGTTCGACTTGCAGCGAAACGTGGGCTGACACCATCGGCCCGGTGAACCTTTCCAGCTTGGCGATCTTCTTTTGGGCCTTTGCTCTGAGCGCGTCGGTGAGGGTCACGTTCTTTCCGGAGAAGTCAACGTCCATAGCTCCCTCCTTTTGAAAGTCACGTTATCGCGGGCGCCTTTCGGCGCGCGGATGTCGGGATGTTCAACTCTTCCCTGTACTTTGCAACGGTCCTTCTCGCCAGCAGAATGCCCTCCCTTTTAAGGATGTCCGCCAGCCTCTGGTCGCTGAAAGGCGACCTGGGGCTTTCGCTTTCGACAAGGGTTTTTATCCGCTCCTTCACCCGCATCGCCGAAACGTCGGCCCCGTCCAGGGTGCTGATGCCGGTCGTGAAGAAATACTTCATCGGAAGGATGCCTCTCGGCGTCTGCATGTACTTGTTCGACACCACTCGGCTCACCGTTGACTCGTGGACTCCGACCCTGTCGGCCACGTCCCTGAGAATCAAAGGCTTCATGTAGGCCGGCCCCTTGTCGAGAAAGTCCTTCTGAAAATCCACGACCTGGCAGGCCACGTTGTAAATGGTGCGGTGGCGCTCCTCGATGCCCTTGAGAAACCACAGCGCGGAACGGACCTTCTCCTTGAGGTACGCCTGCGCGTCGGCTTCGGTCCCCGTTGACTCGGCCATCTGGCGGTAACGCGAGGAGAGCCGCAGCTTTGGCATCCCGTCATCGTTCAGCCTGACGCGGTAAGCATCCCCGTCTTTCTCCACGATCACGTCGGGCTCTATGACCGGGTTGACGGGGTTGTTGTACCTTAGCCCCGGTTTCGGGTCGAGGTGGCGGATGACTGCCATTGCGTCGCGAACTTCGTCCGTCCGCCGCCCGACCAACTGCGCGACCTGCTCCTCCGAGAGCCGGCCGAGCGCCTCGAAGTGGTCCCTGATGATCGTAGCCGCGAGGCTCTCCCCCTTGTAAAGTTCGTCCAACTGGATGAGAAGGCACTCCTTGACGTTCCTGGCCGCGACGCCCACCGGGTCCATCCTTTGAACCAACCCCAGGACGTTCGTGGCAAAATCATGGCTGCAACCCGCCGCGGCCGCGATCTCCTCCAGGCTGACCATGAGGTAGCCGTCCTCGTTCAGATTGCCGGCGATCGTTCTGGCAACCTGTTTCTCGGCCGGGGAGAGGCGCGAAAGGGATATCTGCCACTCCATGTGGTCCGCCAGGCTCTCGGGCCTGGAGAGGTACCTCTCGGCATCCGGCGAATCCTCTGGAACCTCGGCCGAGTCGCCACCCCGGTGCTTCATGGAGGTCTCGAGATAATCCTGGAAGTATGCCTCCACGTCAATTTTCTCGGCGTAGCTTTCCATCGGGTCAACCTCGGAGGTCTCTTCCGCCTCGGCCTGCTTCTCGGCCTCTTCCCGCCCTTCAGGCTCCTCTACGGTCGTGGCCTCCTCCAAGACCGGGTTTGTTTCAATCTCTTGCGTGACTTCGTCCTGAAGCTCAAGCCGCGTCAACTGCAACAACCGAATCGCCTGCTGTAGCGATGGCGTGAGGACCATCTTCTGCTGAAGCTTGAGATTCAATTTCTGCTGAAGCGTCATAGCGTCCCTTAGTCCAGGGCGAAGCCTTCTCCAAGATAAATGCGCTTGACTTCGGGATCTCCGGCAAGCGCCTGAGGCGTCCCGTGCCTAAAAACGCTCCCCTCGCTAATAATATAAGCCTCGTCGGTTATTTTCAACGTTTCCCGGACGTTATGGTCGGTGACGACCACTCCTATGCCCTTGGCCTTGAGCTGGAGGATTATCCTCTGGATGTCCGCGACGGCCAATGGGTCAATCCCCGCGAAGGGCTCGTCCAGAAGAAAGAAGCGCGGCGAAAGGACAAGCGCCCGGGCTATTTCAGTCCTCCGCCTTTCGCCTCCAGACAAGGCGTAAGCCGGCGACTTGGCCAGGTGGGCGATGTTGAACTCCTCAAGCACGCGCCTTGCCCGCTCCACTCGTTCGGCTGATGGAAGGTCCGTAAATTCCAGAACGGCAAGGAGGTTTTCCTCGACCGTCATCCGCCTGAAAATTGATGGTTCCTGCGGGAGGTAGGCTATTCCCGAGCGCGCCCTCTGGTACATCGGCATGCCGGTGAGGCTCTTGCCGCTCAAAAGTATCTCCCCGGAGGTGGGCTGTACCAGGCCGACTATCATGTAGAACGTGGTGGTTTTTCCGGCGCCGTTCGGCCCCAAAAGGCCCACGACGCGCCCCGCGTCAAAGCGAAACGAGACCGACTTGACGACGGTTCTCTTGCCGAATGTCTTGACCAGGTCCCGCGTTTCGAGGGCGGATTCAACGGCCATCGGGTCTCTTCTCCTTTGGCACCGAGGCCTCCAGCACGCCCCTGGCGGCTGAAGTCCCCTGGTGGACGCTCATGCTCTTTTCGCCGAAGATGACCAGCGCTCCTTCGGCCCTTCGATATGGATTCTTCTGGACGAGGACGGCCCGCCCGCTGCTGGATTCCGCTTGTCCGGTCCCGTCATTGGGGTTGTACGTGAGCTTGTCCCCGGAAGCATCCCGCGAGTTGCTTGCCAGTTTGGCTTCGCCTGTTGCCGTGTAATTAAGGACCCGGTTCTCCGCGTCCAGAAGCGCCTCGACTTCGTCGGCGTCAATCGTATAACCATCGCCAGTACCGTGCGCTCCATTGCGCGCCAAAACGTGCCTGTCCAGGCCGTAGTAGGCGATGAATGGCGCCTTTAGATCTCGCTCCCCCGATTTTGGGTCGCTCCATAGGCATAGGGCGCCGCCAGAGGCCTCCACGGAATCTTTGTTCTTGATCAAGACCGAGGGAGCTTCGAGGCGCATAGCCCCTTTGGTTACGACGCAAGCCCCCTGCAAGTTCAGCGGATATATCTTGGGCGCCGCGGAGGCCTTTTGCGAAGTGAATGTCATGGGGGCGCTTCCTTTGGTTTCCCGCCTTCCCCTTACGTTCCCCCTGGCCTCCGTGGCGCCGCTTTCCTGGATCGTGACGTGGTCCGCCCAAAGCGTATCTTCGGCCCTTGCCATTTTGACGTCACCGTCGAGGCTCCTTACCGGGCCCTCCACCGCGGCGTGGCCGCAAGACCATTGCCCCGACGGGCCATCGCCGATAACAGGCCCTGGAAGCGATGCCGTGAACGGCCCCGCCCCAGTCGTCCCCTTGCCGGACGGCGCCTTGAGCCGGTCGCCCTTGCGGGAAACGGCGAGCTCGCCGGGCGATTCCCAGTCCCAGCCGCCGGCCGCTTTCGGGCGCAGGGAGAGAAGCGCTGTTTCGACCACTTGCGCGCTGGCATCGCTGTCGAGCTTGACGGCGCCCTGAAGCGACAGGCTCTCAATGGAGCCATCCGGCCTCATTGCCATGGCCAGTTTGTCGCAGATCATCTTTCCCGAAGGTCCCTCGCCACGGACGGCGGGCTCAAGGGTTACGGCCTTTATCGTATTGTCTCCGGCGAAAACCAGCGAGCCGCCGGGCGCCTTCACCGTCCCCTCCGGGCCGGTGATGGTGACGGGGCCGGTGATTTGCCCCAAGTGGGTCACCATGTCGGCAATCAACCTCTGGCAAGAAAATTCGCGGCCCGCGCCGTCCTTGAAGTGGACTTTTCCTTCGAGATAGGCCTTTTGGCTGTCGCGCTGGTACCTGAGAAGGTCGGCGCGCCCTTCAACCGATCCCCTGCGCAAATCGGCCGCCTCCTCCGAAATTATCTCGCCCTCGGGGGTCAGCCGAAAACCCGGGGAGGTGGCGGCCCAGCCGTCGGGGCGGATGATCTTGGCCTGGTCCCAAAGCCGCAAGGTATGGCTCTGCGCGTCAAAGAGGCCCTGCTTGCCCAAGGCCACGGATTCTCCCCCGGGCGATGGAAAGGAGACCCTCGCGTTGAAAAGCAGTTTCGCCTCGCCCGGCCTTTCCGTCACCTTGTCGGCGGTTACAACGAAGGCAACGGTTCCCGACCGCTCCTCCACGTACTTGAAACCGGAGGCCGCCAGGCTCCCCCCGCTTTCAACCGCCATGGCGGGGCGCTCCAGCGGCTTGACGGAAACCGTCCTGGGACGGAACTTGATTACAAGCAGCAAAAGGAACAGCGCCAGAAGAACGGTCAGAATTGCCTGGATGAAACGGCGCCTGTTCAAACTTGCATCCCTCCTCTCAAGGTCCCTATAATACCACCGTGGTGGTTAACCAAGGGCACGCCCCCCAAGCCCGCTTGCGAGGGCGGCGGTCGAGAATGGGAGAATGTGGGCTATTAGCAAGGACAGTAGGCTGCTAGCGAGGAAATCATGGCCTCTGACAGCCTATGAGCAACGGACTAATTAACGAAAGGAGGATGCCAATGGAATCGTTCGCTCAAGCAGTGGGTAACTTTGTGGGAACAGGCGCCACTTGGGTGGTCAGGGCTTTTCTTGCCCTGCTGATTCTTGTGCTGGGCTACTTCATAGCCAAGATCATCTCCAAGATCGTCAAGCAACTGGTGGCGAGTTCCGACCTGGACAGGAAGGCGGCGCGGCTGCTTGGCCTCGACAACCTCTTTGACAAGGACGGGGCGCCGAAGAAGCAGTTGGCGGTGATCCTGGAAAAGATTGTTTTGGTCCTTCTCATGCTCCTGGTCATCCTTCTCGCCTTAGAGATGCTTGGCGATGTCGTGGTGACCGGCGTCTTGCAAAACGTGCTGACGCAGATGGCCAGCGCCCTGCCGCGCATATTCAAGGCGATTTTGATTCTCGCTTTTGCCTGGATCGTGGCAGCAGTGGTTCGCCTTTCGGTGACGACCTTTTTCAATAAGGCTCCGCTCGGCGAGAAGCTTGGCAAGCTCATGCGCGAGGAAGAAAAGGCCGGCAAGGCGGCGGCGACGATGCCAGAAAGCGCGGGCAATTTCTTCTTTTACCTGATAATGGTCTTCGCGCTTTTGCCATTCTTCGAGGCCTTGCAACTCAACGCCCTCGTTGACCCCTTGAAGGCGATGTTCACCAAGGTGCTGGATTTCGTCCCCAACCTTTTGAGCGCCGCCTTCGTTCTTGTGCTCGGGTACTTTCTGGCGCGCCTGTGCGAAAAGCTCGTCACCAACTTCGCTCAGGCGGCCGGGCTGAACCGCTACATGGATGAGTTGCCATACGAGACGGTGCTCAAATCGCTCGACCTTTCACGCATCGTCGGCGCGCTGGTCTTTATCATCCTCATGGTGCCGGTTTTGGGCGCGACCTTCGAGATTCTCAACATCGCCGTGATCACTGGCGTTTTTGGAACGATGATGAACCGGGTCGCTGCGGCCTTGCCCTCCGTATTCACGGCCTTCGTGCTGCTGGTGCTGGGCCTCATCATCGGGCGCTTTTTGGGCGACGTCACGGCCAAGGCGCTCAAGGACGTGGGATTTGACGTCATCCTGGGCCGCGTCGGCCTTGAGAAGCTGGAACAGAAGCAGGATAACGGCGACGATTCATTTTCTCTTTCCAAGGTGGCCGGCAACATCGTCGCGGCGGTGGTCGTCCTTCTCTTCGCGATGGAAGGCTTCGAGATAATGCACCTCGACCTTCTCGCCGGTGCCGTGAACAAGCTTGTTCTCTACGTGCCCAACGTGCTCGTCGCCTTCGTGCTTCTGGGGCTTGGCTTCTACCTCGCGAGGGTCGTTGAACAGCTCGTGCGCGCCGGCTTCTCGGACGAAAGGACTTTTGAAGCGGACATGGTGAGCCTCATGCTTCGATATGCCATAATCGTCTTCGCCTTCTTCATGGCATTCGACCAGCTCAACATCGCGCACAACATCGTCACCAACGCCTTTTCGATTCTTTTAGGCACCGTTGGCCTGGGGCTTGCGCTGGCTTTCGGCCTTGGAGGCCGCGACCACGCCAAGGAGTACCTTGAGAGGGTCCGCCAGTACGCCAGAGAGCGCCGCGGCGCGAAGAAAAGCGAGTAGACAGCAGCCCAAGGCTAACCAAGCAGCGGCGCGCAAGACCTTCTTGCGCGCCGCTCGCCCCATAACGCCGACACCCCGACGCCGCATTCCAACGCGGGAAGATTCACCACCAAGGCACGAAGGGCACAAAGAACAGATGAGAGATGA
>JAEMPZ010000086.1 GCA_022759065.1 Acidobacteriota bacterium
GGCGCGGGCGATCGTGACATGGCGGTCTTCCAGGGGCTGGCGCAGGCTTTCAAGGACGTCTCGTTTGAACTCTGTCAGCTCGTCTAGAAACAGGACGCCGTTGTGAGCGAGGGATATTTCGCCTGGAAGCACGTTGGCGCCTCCGCCGATCATTCCCGCATAGGAGATAGTGTGGTGCGGCGCCCTGAAGGGGCGAAGCGCCACGATTCCGTCGCGCGCCCCCGCAAGCTCCCCTCGAACTGAGTGGATTCGAGTGGTTTCAAGCGCCTCTTCGAAGGCCATCGGCGGGAGAATTGTCGGGAACCTTTTGGCCAGCATGCTTTTTCCGGAGCCGGGCGGCCCCATCAAGAGCACGTTGTGTCCTCCGGCGGCTGCCACCTCCAGCGCCCGCTTCACCTGAGCCTGGCCTCGGACGTCCGTGAAGCAAAGCCTGGACGGCGGGTCTTTCAGCAGGTCGTCATACCGGCGGTGAGGGTGGATTTCCAGCGCTTCCTCGCCGCGCAAAAACCGCACGCACTGGACCAGATCCTTAAGCGGAATTACTTTGCAGCCTTCCACCACGGCGGCTTCATCCGCGTTCGCCGCCGGGCAAAGAAGCGTCTTGTTGAGCTCCCTCGCGAGAAGCGCTACCGGCAGAATGCCTCTAACCGGGCGCAATGCGCCGTTAAGGGCGAGCTCGCCGCTGAACAGGAAATCGGACGGATTGGCAGGAGAGAGCTGGGCAGTGGCCGCCATCATCGCGCAAGCTATCGCCAGGTCGTGGTGAGAGCCCTCTTTTCGGACATCCGCCGGGGCAAGATTTACAGTGACTTGTTCGGCCGGGAATTGGTAACCGGAATTGAGAAGCGCTCCCTTGACCCGTTCCCGGCTCTCCTTTACCGCCGCGTCCGGAAGGCCGACGGTTGTATAGCAGACCATCCCCGGCTGGACGTCAACTTCAACGTCCACGGCCACCGCCTCTATTCCGCGCAGGTCGGCGGAAAAGAGGCGCGCCATCATGGCGTTTTCTCCTGTTCAACTTCCAGAGGCAAGGCGGACGTTCCGCCAGACGAGGTGAGGGCTTGTAGCTCGAACTTCGAGCCGGCGGAAGGGGAATGGTTCAGCAGGAGGTGATAGCGATTGATGCCGGGCCCTTCCGATGCAAATGGGGGCGCGGCCGGAGACAATGCGCCCTCAGGCCCGGCCGTCCTGAGCAAGTAGCCGGCGAGGCCGGGCGTTTCCGATAGGGTGAGGTCGCACGCGCCGCCGCAGAGGCGCGCCTCTCGCACCTGAAAAGGAGGGTTGAGGTCGGACCACAACGTGACGGTCATGCCGAAACCGGCAGGATCTCCTCCTGGAGGGTTCCACAGAAACAGCCAGAGATAGTCGCCGCCGCGCGGAAGAAGAATGGATGGTTGTACTAAAGCGCCAAGGCCCGAAGCCGTTGAATCGTCCTCCTCGCTGGCGAATACCGAAATGAGGCGCAGCCGCTCTGATCCGCTCCCGCCGATAGCTTCGCCCCTGACGGCCGAGGCCCACGCGGGAACCGACAGCCGCCACGCGGTAAAACCGCCTGGCGGCAAATCGTGGTCAACAACCCAAACCGCCGGAAGGCTTGATGCCTCCATTCTTAATTCCCCCGAAGCGACGGCTCTTTGCGCGACCCACGCGGCCGTCCGGTTTAGGAAGGCGGACCAATCCCCGCCGCGCGCTGCCACTGCCGATTTCAGGCGGATGGCCCCTTTGCCTGGGGGCAGCAATTCAGGCAAGAGTGAGGCGTCCGAAGCCTCTTCAAGGAGGAGGGCGTACCAGAGTACCGCCTCGCCGTCTTGGGGGACGAGGCCGCCCGATCGCATCGTGCGCTCGAGCGCCTCTCTTACAGGGGCGTCGTCTCCCAAAACCACCAGCCTCATGGCCTCGCTGGCGCCCTTTCTGTCGCCTGGCAACAGGTAGGGCTCGCAGGCCTTCCACATGCGCACAAAGGATTCTTCAGCCGTGTTTCCGGCCAGGCCGGCATCGCGCGCTGGGCACGGGCGCCCAAAGATCGTGGCCCACGCGCGCTGAAAGGAATCAGCGGTGGCTTTGGCATCCATGCTGGAAGGCTGGGCCGCAACCGGTAGCGCCCCCAGGGCCAAAGCGAAAACCATGATTGCGAGGTACGAGCGCAGCTTCATGAGCCGCTAATTGTGAATGGTGTCTCGCCAAAAGTCAAGAAACGGGCCAAAATAACCATCGCAGACCCCGGCACCCTATACAACCCCGGGGTCTGCTCTGAGCCTATCCAATCCTGACGTTTTGTCACTTGGCCCAATGGAGGGCAAAAGGAACGGTGATCTTGGTTCCGCTCTTCGCGTCGTCATAAACCAAGTTGTAGGTACCGTCCTTGGAACCCTCGGACTTTGGGAAGTAAATGAGCGCGCGGAAAAAGGTCCGGCTTGGCAATTCCACCTTTTCGTAAAGAACCGCGTGGCTCGCCGGGTCAGGGAAAAAGGAGACTCCCCGAAGCGGCTTGCAAGCAAGGTAGTACATTTGGGCGTATTCAAAATAGGCGCGTTCCGCCTCCAGCCGCGAATAATCGGCATGAACAAGGCCGCTGGAATAGCCTTTTAAAAGCTCGCTGAACGAAGCCATTGAATGAGAAAGCCCTTCGGGGTCCACGAGCGTGAATGAGCCGCGGTCTGCGTAGATCGTCTTGCTCTGCCTTCCTCCCAACCAGATAATGAGCGGGATGTACTTTTCCTGCGCCCTTTGAATCGCCACGTCCGTGTCAACAATCAGCGTGGTATCGCCGCTTCTTGCGAGGAACCCTGACGCCGCAGCTTTGTGAAATGGAACCTCCGCCGCCATGACCGCAACCAGGGCAGCTAGTGAAAGAACAACCATCAACTTTACGGTGCGCATCGCGCGCCTCCTTTCGTCTGTCCAGGGAGAAATATAGGCCTTTTGCACCCGGCTGACAAGTGCTTTGCAAGTCCCTGACTGGAGCGAATTCCCCGTTCAGCAACTAGAACGGGAAATGGCGGCAGGTAAGTCCGGGCCAAGGGCAAACGGGCTGTGGAATTAGGCCAAAGGCAGTGCCTAAATGGCGCCGGATGGTGGTGAGTCGCGTTCCAGCCAATAAACTTGCTGCGGATTTAGAGAGGCGCGGCAACTTGTTGTCGCGCATAAGCGTCATTGACGGCAGGGCCACCTGTGCTTCTGGCAAGAAGGAGAGGATTCCCAGACTCAACTACTCTCTTCGCGGCTGGCCCAAAAGTTGGCCCATGAGACTTGAAGTTTTGCAAGCTAAGTATTATCATGGACTTTGGAGAAATATTCGAGTGAGGTTGCCATGACCGAACCTGCCCAAAATAGAGAAGAGACCCTGACCATTGGTGACGTGTCCAAACAGCTGGGGATACCTCCAAGCACGATACGCTTCTATGAAAAGGAGTTTGGAAGCTACCTCCAGGTTCTGAAGACCGCTGGAGGGCATCGCCGCTTCAGGACCCAAGACGCCGAGAAATTAAAGTACATTCATGCGCTTGTCCACGAACAGGGCCGATCATTGCGCGACGTCAAGGCCGCTTTAATTTCCGACAAGGATCCGGTCCTTTTGCGAAAGGACATTGACCTGCTTTTGGAGGTTTTTGAGACCCTGGTCCAGGAAAATCAAAAACTGCACAACGCAATCCAGGGCCTGACGGAACGAATCGTTGCCCTGGAGGATGGAACAAAGGCAAAGAAACGGTTCAAGATTTTTTAGGCGAGAGCGAGAGCTTCAGCGCCCAGCCGTCGCCCGAGCGGGAGAGCCGCGACGACTCAACCTTCACGCTGGTCTCGGCGAAGGCGCCTTTAGTGCTGCGGATCCGCACCCTTATCTCCAGTGTTGCCAGCTCTTTCAGTATATTAGCGGGAAGCGTGGCCTCAATCTGCGGTTCCGGCAAAAGCGACGCGCCCAACTTCTTAAGGTCTTCAAGGGCGGGGCCGAGGTCTTTCACCTTGGGCCTTTGGGGCGCTAAAATTGGCCCAAGGAGGCTTTCCCGGATCCTGTCAAGCTCTGTAGCAACGCGCCCCGAAGCCGTGGCGACCGTTCTTACTTTGGGCGCGGTCTGGGCAAGCTCCTGGTCGCTCTGTTCGGTCTTCTGCGTGGCAAATTCGATCTCGGGGACCGCAGGCTGCGCCTGAGCGGGCGCATCGGCAGGCTGGGGGCTAAGCAACTGGGGCGCCTGAGCTTGTGCAACTGGCTGGGCCGCATCTACGACTCGGACCGCCGGCTCGGCGGGACGCACCAGCTTCGAGGTGAGTTGCGCCAGAGTCAGCCTGGATATGGCTTTCAGCGTGTCGAAGACTCCCGAACCCTTTATCGCCGAGGCCTCGACGGATGGCCACCCTTTTGGGTTCAACGCCTTTTCCAGCGTGTCCACCGGCAGTATGTTGGGCAAGTCGCGCTTGTTGTACTGCATGACGATGGGCACGTGGTCCAATGAAAGGCCCATTTCAGCAAGGTTGTGTTCGAGGTCACGCAAGCTTTCAAGGTTGGCGTCGAGAACCGGAATCTGGCTGTCGGCTACAAAGACGATCCCGTCCACCCCTTTTAGCACCATGCGCCGCGTCTCGCCGTAAAAGACCTGGCCTGGAACCGTATAGAGCTGAAAACGGGTGCGGAATCCCGCTATGACGCCCACTTCCAGGGGGAGCAGGTCAAAAAAGAGGGTGCGGTCGGACTCGGTTTCCAAAGAAACCATCTCGCCCCTCGACCTCGGCGCGGTCTTGTTGTATATGTACTGCAGGTTGGTTGTCTTGCCGCACAATCCCGGGCCGTAATAAACGACCTTGGCGGCCATCTGCATCGTCGCGTAGTTAAAAAAGGCCATCCGCCCCTCCCGGGCAGTAACGAAGCGCTATAGTCTCACTAAGACAGGAGCTTTTCAAGTGCGTCGTAGTCCAAAGAACGTTCGGGGTGGCGGTGGCGGGCAAGCGCGACCGCGGCCAGGGCCATTACTCGATAGCGCTCGCGGCTTTGAGGCCATCGCTTCAGGGCGGAGAGGTGGTTTCTCACCATGCCGATGTCCCCCCTCTCTACAGGTCCCGTCAGAGAGGCGACTGGGCCGGCCGAGTAGACATTTTTCACCGTTCCCTCAACGAGCGACTGAAACGCGGGCAACGCCTCTTCCGGGCGAACGCCGGCGCGCGCCAAAAGCGCCTGGCTCTCCCACAGAAGAGCGACGAGGTGATTTGCGGCCGTGACGGCGGCCGCGTGATAAAGCACCTTGCTGTGCGGCGACAGGGCGATGCATTTCCCTGAAATGGCCAGCGCCATGGCGCGGATGACGGCGAGCGCTTCAGGCCTCCCCTCCACCGCGAACGTGGCCGAGCGCAGCGCCAGCGCACCCGACAACGGGTCCGGGAGGATCATCAGCGGGTGAAGGGAGCCGACCTTCGCGCCTTTTATGCGGCAGCGCGTCAGGACTCGCGAGGGCACGGCGCCGCTTAGGTGGAAAATGACCCGCCCCTGAATCGCTTCGTCCCGCGAGGCGATCTCATGGTCAACTTCCGGCAGCGCCTGTTCCGGCACGCCAAGCATCAGCGGGATTCCGGGCGGCAGCTCCTCGGGGATGCGAAGCACCGGGCAGGCGAGCCATTCGGCTCCGGCCTCGGCGGAGGCCAAGCCTCTGGATCCGCATCCGGCCACGGTCCACCCGGCGCTCTTCAGCGCAAGGGAAACCGAAATGCCCGCCTTCCCGCAGCCAAAGAGGGCAAATGTTTTATCCATGGCGGAAAGCCTCCAGTACTGTCACGAACTCATCCGGCAAAGGAGACTCCACGCTGACCATTTTACCCGAAGGACTTTGAAATTCAAGGCGCCTTGCGTGCAAGAGAAATCTGTCCAGAGAAGAGACGATCTGGCGCAGCTTTATAGATGGGATGCCTCTTTCGATCGGCCCCCCGTAAAGGACGTCCCCGACGACTGGATGGTGAAGGTGGGCAAGGTGCACTCTGATCTGATGCGTTCTGCCGGTAAGCAGGCGAGCTTCAACCAGCGTGGCGAAGGGAAGCCGCTCGATCACCTTGATGTCGGTGCGCGAAGGCCTCCCTCCTGTCCTGACAGCCATTCTTTTGCGGTTGCGCGAGTCTCTGGCGATTGGCGCGTCAACGGGGATAAAATCCTGTTCGAAGTGCCCCCACACCAGCGCGGTATAAAGCTTTGTCACCGTCCTTGCAGAAAACTGGCTGGCTAGATATGCCTGAGCCGAGTCGCTCTTGGCTATGAGCAGCAGCCCGGAGGTCTCTTTGTCCAGGCGGTGGAGAATGCCCGGGCGGCCAGGCTCGTAGCCCGGGGAAAGCGGCAGCTTGGAGCCGACCAGGGCGTTCACGACCGTTCCTTCCCAATGGCCCTTTGCCGGATGGGTGACCATTCCGGCCGGCTTGTCAATGACGAGGCAGTGCTCGTCCTCGTAAAGTATTTTCAACTCTATCGAGGAGGGGACGGGCTCGGCTGGATGATCGGGCGGCAACAACAGGACTGCTTCCTGGCCCGAGGCGACCGGCTCCGAAGCGCGGGCTTTCCGGCCTTCCAGCGTTATCCGGCCTTCATCCAGAAGGCGGCTGACGCGCGACCTCGTGACCCCTCGGCCTGCAAGCTCGCGCGCCAGGGCTATGTCGAGCCTTCTCGCCGCCTCGGAAAAGCGGATGACGATCCGCTCATCCATTAGCTTGCTTGTCCACTTTCCGGCGGAGCAAAACCCAAGCCCCCAAGGCCATGGCGATGGCGAAAACGGCCACGATCTGAGAGAGCGAAACGCGGCCGCCGAAATAGAGGCCCCTTACGGCGTCGCCTCGCCAGAACTCAAGAATGCCGCGCGCCGTGGCATAAAAGAGGACGTAAGACAGGAATATCTTGCCGGGGAAGGAGCGGCGCTTGTGAAAGAGCCAGAAAAGAACGCCGAAGATGGCGAAATCGGCGAGGCTCTCGTACACAGGCCACGGATGGATGCGCGTCCCGTCGCTGCAAATGTCCACCGCGGGGAAAACGAGCCCCCACGGAAGCGTCGTTGGCTTGCCGTAGCAGCAACCGGCAAAGAAGCAGCCCCAGCGCCCGATGCCCTGAGCCAGAGGCAGCGCCACGCCGGCGACGTCGGCCGCGCTCCAGAATGGTATTTTTGCTTTCCTTATGTACCAGAGCGCCACCAGCACTCCGCCGATAAAGCCGCCGTAGAAGGCGCCGAAGGAGCGCAGGTTCTCCACCATGAAGCGAACCGGATGGTCGGCGAACTCTCCAAAATCCCCAAGGACGAGCGCCACCTTGGCGCCCACGAAAGAGGCGAGAAGGGAGTATATGAAAAGGTCGGTCAGCTTCTCGGCGTCAAGCCCGGCCTGTGAAGCGAGAATGCGGGCGAGCCATAAAGCCATCATCGCGCCGAAGGCCAGGATAATCCCGTATGTTCCTATCGGAAAGCCGAAGAGGTTAAAGAGTATCGGGTGCATGGTTTTCCTCCCCGTGCTCTTTTGCCTGAATTCCGCCATGGGATTGGGGGTTGGCGAAGAGGGCAAAAGCCAAGAGCAGAACAATGCCGGTGGAAAGACAGGAGTCGGCCACGTTGAAGGCCGGCCAGCCCCATTTCCCGGAGGGCAGGTGGAAGTAGAGAAAGTCCACGACGGCTCCGAGGCGAATTCGGTCGGCGAGATTGCCGAGAGCGCCTCCCAATATGGCGCTTATCAGCACAAGCTCGAACCGGCTGGCCGCCTTTGCGAAAAGGTATCCGATGAAGGCGAGGCCGGCCAAGGGCAGGACAAAAAAGATCGCCGCGCGCCAAGCTGGGGAGATATCCTGAAGGCTTCCCCACAGGCCGCCGGTGTTGAGCCAGTGGACGATAGCGAACCAGGAGAAGACCGGCCTTGATTCGCCGTTTGGGATGGCCGATGCGACCCAGGCCTTGGTCGCCTGATCGAGGGCGAGCACAAACCCCGAGATCAGAAGGTAAGGCCAGCGTTTCATTGAGTGGCTCTGGCGCAACGCGGGCAGAGCGGCCCGCCTTCAACGGCCTGCGGCTGTGTTGTCACGACCCAACAACGTTGGCACTTCTCGCCAAGTGCTGGGAGAACCTCCGCCGCTGTTTCGCTCCCATCCACCCTCTGGATCTCTACGGATGAAACGATGAAAACATCGGGCAAGATGCCTCGATGGGATTCCAGAAGCTCCATCACCGATTCATCCCCGGCCCGCAGCACAACTTTCGCTTCCAACGATTTGCCGATTTCTCCGCGCCGCCTCGCCTCTTCTAAAGCCTTGTTCACGATGTCCCTGATGGCGCGCAGCTTTTCCCACCGTTCTGTAAGGCCGTCGTCTGAAAGCCCGACGGGTTTGGGGAAGAGCGCCATGTGGACGGAGGGACATTCGCGGCCCGAGAGTTGCCCCCACGCCTCTTCCATCGTGAAAGGCAGGACCGGCGCAAGAAGGCGCAGCAAAGCGTCGGCGCAACGGTAGAGAACGGTTTGGGCGGAACGCCTCTCCGGCCAGTCAGCCTTTGAGCAGTATAGCCTGTCTTTAAGAATGTCGAGATAGAAGGCCGAGAGCGTCACGGCGCAGAACTGGAGCGTTTCGTGGTAAACAACGTGGAAGGCCATCTCTTCGTAAGCCTTCGTCACGCGTTCGATAAGCCGGTCCAGGAGCAAAAGGATGTACCTGTCAAGCTCGCCCATCGCCTCGGGGGCGGCCATATCCCTGGCTGGGTCGAAATCGTAGAGGTTCCCCAGCAGATAGCGCAAGGTGTTCCTGATCTTGAGGTAGGCTTCCGAGTTGCGGCCGATAAGGTCCCACGAGAAGCGCACGTCGTCGCGGTAATCAACCATGCTGACCCAGAGCCTCAAAATTTCGGCGCCGGCTTTCTTGACCACCTCCTCGGGGGCGATGACGTTTCCCATTGACTTCGACATTGCCCGCCCCTCGCCGTCGAGCACGAAGCCGTGGGTGACTACCTGCTTGTAGGGTGGCGAGCCGTTCAGCATCAAAGCGGTCAGAAGCGACGTGTGGAACCAGCCGCGATGTTGGTCGCTGCCCTCAAGGTAAATCTCGGAGGGCCATGGGTGGTTCTCGTCGTTGAGCACCGCCCTGTGGCTTACGCCGGAGTCGAACCAGACGTCCAGGATGTCCGTCTCCAGCACGAACTTCGTCCCGCCGCACTTTGGGCATGCGTACCCTTTTGGCAGGAAGCGCGAGGCGTCGCCCTCCCACCAGATGCCGGCCCCGCGTTCGTTTATTTGCTTGACCACCTTGTCGAAGAAGGACTGCTCCCTGACCGATTCCTCGCAAGAGGCGCAAGAGGCGACGGTGATAGGCACTCCCCACTTTCGCTGCCGCGAGACGCACCAGTCGGGGCGGTTCTCGACCATGCCGTAGATGCGGTTGCGCCCCCATGGCGGAACCCACTTCGTGGCATCAATGGCCTCAAGCGCCCTCTGGCGAAGCTCGTCGTGCTCCATCTGCATGAACCACTGCTTCGTGGCCCGGAAAATCAGCGGGTTCTTGCAGCGCCAGCAGTGGGGATAAGAGTGGCGAAGCGTCCCCGAGTGCAAAAGCGCGCCTTTTTGACGAAGAAGCTCAATAACTTTAGGGTTGGCGTCGAAGACGTTCTGCCCGGAGAAATGCTCGACCTCCTTGAGGAAGATGCCCTTTCCGTCAACCGGAGAAAGAATCGGCAGGCCGTACTTGACGCCGGAGATGTAGTCCTCCTGGCCGTGGCCGGGGGCCGTGTGAACGCACCCGGTGCCGGTGTCCGATGTCACGTATGTGGCGAGTATGCCCGCCGAATCGCGGTCAAGGAACGGGTGGCGAAAGCGGACGCCCTCCAACTGCGCGCCCCTGAATTTGGCCACAGCCTCTCCCTTGAGGCCGGTTTCTTCAAGAAAAGCGGGCAAGAGCGCTTCGGCGACGATGTAGTGCTCGTTTCCGCACTTGGCCGCCACGTAGACGAAGTCGGGATGAAATGCAATCGCGAGATTGGCTGGCAGGGTCCATGGAGTCGTGGTCCAAATGACCGCCTTGGCATCGCCGGGAACTCCTTCCGGCAGCTTCTTTTCCTGGCCGGGCGCAAGCGGGAAAGCCACGTGGACCGTCGGTGACGTGTGCTCCTGGTACTCGACTTCAGCCTCCGCAAGGGCCGTCTCGCAGTGGATGCACCACTGAACCGACTTCATCCCCTTGTAGGCGTACCCCTTTTGAAAGCACTGGATGAAAGAGCTTGCGATGGCCGCCTCGTAAGAGTACTCCATCGTCTTATATGGATTTTCCCACTCTCCGAAGACGCCGAGGCGGACGAACTCCTTTCGCTGCGCCTCTATGAACTTCTCGGCATAGGCGCGGCAGGCTTTGCGGAAAGCGTGGATTTCCATGTCGCGGACCTTGCGCCCCTGCTCTTTCTCGATCTGGAGTTCTATGGGCAGCCCGTGGCAGTCCCAGCCGGGGCGATAGGTGACGCGGTAGCCGGACATGGAGCGCGATTTTACGACAAAATCCTTCAATATCTTATTAAGGGCGTGGCCGAGGTGGATGTGGCCGTTGGCATAAGGCGGCCCGTCGTGGAAAGAGAAGACCGGCGCTTCCTTCCGAGCTTCCTGGATCCGCTTGTAAATCCCCTCTTTCTCCCAGCGCGCCAGCATCTCGGGTTCGCGCTGCGTGAGATTGGCCTTCATGGGAAATGGCGTTTTAGGCAGGTTCAAACTCGTTTTCCAGTCCGTTGCCACGCAAACCTCCCTTAAACCCTCATTCTACGCCATTTAACCTTGCCGCTCAAGGGGCCGTCTTGACATAAAGCGGCATGGTGTGGTTAACTCCCCATCTATTTCGGCGGACGACCGTCCGCCGGCTCCATGAGGGGTGGCGCATGATGGCGTACCTGCCTATCGGCATTTTCCTGGCTATAGCGCTTTTGATAGTGCCGCTGACGATGGTCATCGGCGCTTTTTTGCGTCCCAAGCGCTTTGACTACGTTAAGTTGCAGCCTTACGAGTGCGGCATTGACGTCCGCGAATCGCCGAGGGGCAACTTCTCGGTCCACTTCTACATCGTGGCGGTCGTGTTCCTGGTCTTCGACGTGGAAACGATCTTTCTCTTCCCGTGGGCCGTGGCTTTCGACAAGCTCGGCCTTTTCGGCGTGGTTGAGGTTTTCGTCTTTCTCGCCCTTTTGATCGCGGCCTATCTTTACGCCTGGATCAAGGGGGCGCTGAGGTGGGAAGCATGAACCCTGACCCCAACGGCGCCTCCTATCCTTCGTGGATTGGACTCGCCAAGCTCGACACGCTTTTTGACTACTGCCGCCGCAACAGCCTCTGGCCAATGACCTTCGGCCTGGCTTGCTGCGCCATCGAAATGATCTGCACCTCCTGCTCGCGTTACGACATCGCCCGGTTCGGTTCCGAGGTTTTTCGCCCGTCGCCGAGGCAGTCCGACGTGATGATCATCGCGGGGACCATCTCGCTGAAAATGGCGCCGATCGTCAGGCGCCTGTATGACCAGATGCCCGACCCGAAATGGGTGATAGCCATGGGAAGCTGCGCCATCAAAGGTGGCCCCTACGACGACTACGCCGTCCTTCAGGGCGCCGGGCTGATCGTGCCCGTGGATGTTTACGTCTCTGGCTGCCCTCCGCGCCCCGAGGCTCTTCTTTACGCGCTGATGAAGCTTCAGGACAAGATTCGCAAGCCGGAAGTGGCGAAGGACCATTTTGGGCGGAGCGTCTTGAAAGACCGCCCCACCAAGGGATGGATGGCAAAGGGCGAGGAGCTTCCTGAAGTTGTCGCGCAGTATGAGAAGGCCGGGCACACGGTGCAGAGCGGCCAGATTTTGAAATGAGGGTTATATGAGCGACGAAAAGCCACCAGTGGAAACGCCGGCGCCTCCTGCCGCTGAAGCCGCCGCCCCGGAAGCGCAGGCCAAACCGGCCGCGCCGAAACCGCCCGCCCCAAAACCGGCGGCTCCCGCTGGCCCCAAGAAGTGGGAACCTTCGGGGGAGATTGCCGAAAACGGCGCGGCCGCGGCGCTCAAAGCCAAGTTCGGCGATGTTGTCACGGGCGTGAAAAGCCCTTGCAAGGAAGCAACGGTCCTTGTTCCAAAGGCCAGGCTCATCGAAATTCTCGCTTTCCTCAAAGAAGACGCGGCCTGCGCGATGGACTACCTCAGCGACCTGACCGGCGCCCACTACCCCAACAACGACAAGAAGTTTGAAGTGGCCTACCACCTCTATTCGCTGACGCGCAAAGAGTCGTTGAGGGTAAAAGTGCAGCTTGATGATGGCGAGCCATGCCCGACGGCCACCGGAGTCTGGCCAGGGGCCGACTGGATGGAGCGAGAAGCCCACGACCTTCTTGGCATAGTTTTCGAAGGCCACCCAAACCTGAAGGTCATCCTCCTGCCGGAGGATTTCGATGGCCACCCGCTTCGCAAGGAGTTCCCTCTGGGCGGCGCGCAGGAAGAGATGATCCGTTCCAACAAATACGGCAAGCCGGTTTACCTTCCTGAAGAGATAGAGGAAGCAAGAAAGATCATCGAGGAGCGCCGCCATGACAGCTGAGCAGCAGGCGGAAAAGGTTTCTCCCCTTCGCGAGATAATGGAGACGCGCGAAGTCGAGCTCAACCTGGGGCCGCAGCACCCCGCGACCCACGGGGTTTACCGCGCGTTGGTGAAGCTTGACGGCGAACGGGTTCTCGGCATGGAGTCCATCATCGGTTATCTCCACAGGGGAATCGAGAAGTGGGCCGAGTATAGAAACTGGACCCAGGCTACCCCGATATTCGACCGGCTTGACTACGTGGGCGCCGTGCTGAACTGCCACGGTTACGTCGGCGCGGTCGAGAAGCTTCTGGGCGTTGAAGTGCCCAAGAAGGCGCAGTACATCCGCGTCGTGCTTGACGAGCTTCAGCGCATCGCGAGCCACCTCGTCTGGCTTGGCACCCACGGCCTCGACATCGGCGCGCAGTCAGTCCTCTTTTACGCCATCAGGGAGCGCGAGGCCATCATGGACCTCTTTGAGGCGATGCTGGGCCAGCGCCTGTTGCCGAACGCATACCCGATAGGCGGGGTCCGCTTCGACTTTCCGAAGGGGTGGGTCGAGGTTTGCCGCCGCCTTCTTGACGTTCTGCCCCAGCGCATTGACGAGTACGAGGGGCTTCTGACCGGCAACCGCATCTGGCGGCAGCGCACCATCGGCGTCGGGGTCATCTCGGCGAAGGACGCCATAGCGCTGAGTTTGTCCGGGCCGACGCTTCGTGGCTCCGGCGTCAACTTCGACGTGCGCAAGGCAATTCCCTATTCAAGCTACGAGGATTTTGACTTCGAAATCCCGCTCGGCCAGAACGGGGACGTCTTCGACCGGTACCTCTGCCGCGTTCGCGAGATGCGCCAGAGCCTAAGGATAATCAGGCAGGCTTTGGACGGAATGCCGGAGGGCGAACTTCGCGGCAAGGTGAGCAAGATCATCAGGCCTCCAGCGGGCGAGGCTTACTTCACGATCGAGGCGGCAAAGGGGCAGCTGGGCTTTTACATCGTCAGCGACGGGGGCGACAAGCCTTACCGCGTCCACGTCAAATCGCCCTCATTCGTCAACCTTCAGGGCATCGAAACGATGTGCAAGGGCAATCTGATCGCCGACGTGGTGGCGGTCATCGGCTCCCTGGACATCGTTCTTGGCGAAGTGGACAGATAAGGTAGGGGAACGGGATGGACTTCGCTACGATCATGCAGTACGTTGGATGGCCGCTCATCAAGATAGTCATCCTTTTGATTCCGGTGTTCACGGTCGTCGCCTACATGGTCTGGTTCGAGAGGCGGCTTCTGGCTTTCTTTCAGTCGCGCCTCGGCCCGAACCGCGTCGGGCCCCTTGGCCTCATCCAGCCGATCGCCGACGGCCTCAAGCTTTTTTTGAAGGAAGACCTCGTCCCGCTCAACTCCAGGCCATTCCTTTTCAAGATCGCCCCCATTTTCGCCTTCTTCCCGGCTTTCGTCGGCTTCGCCATCGTCTCGTGGGCGCTGCCATGGGTGACGCCATCGGGGAAGGTCCACCCCTTTGTTGTCGCCGACGTTGACTTGGGCATACTCTTCGTCCTGGCAATCTCCTCTTTGAGCATTTTCGGCATCATTCTGGCGGGCTGGTCCTCCGGCTCGAAGTACCCGCTCTTCGGAAGCCTGCGCTCCGCCAGCCAGATGCTTGCCTACGAGGTGCCGCTTACGCTTTCCGTCGTGGCGGTCGTCCTTTTGGCCGGCTCCTTCAGGCTGAGCGACATCGTCGCCGCGCAGCAGAAGATGGGGTGGTATTACCTCTTCCCCGGCATTCTCGCTTTCGGCGTCTATCTCGTTTCAGCCGTCGCCGAAACGAACCGCGTGCCGTTTGACCTGCCGGAGGGCGAGAGCGAAATCATCGGCTTCCACACCGAATATTCGGGCATGCGTTTCGCCTGGTACTTCGTGGGCGAATACGCCAACGTCACGCTGATAAGCGTTCTCGGAACGACGCTCTTTCTCGGCGGCTACGACATCCCCTTCGTGAATGACGCCACTCTGTACGCGGCCCACCCGTGGCTCGCCAGCATTTTGGGCGTCGGTGTTTTTGCCGCGAAGGCGGCTCTCTTCGCGGTCTTTTTTATCTGGATCCGCGCCACCTGGCCGAGGTACCGGTACGACCAGCTCTTAAAAATCGGCTGGGTGGTACTCCTTCCAATAGCCCTCGCCAACCTGGTTGTGGTGGCGCTTCTAAAGCTTTGGCTTCTGAGGTGACAGGAATGAACGGCGTCGCCAGATTCGTCAAAATGGTGACCTTCTGGGAACTCTTGAAGGGAATGGCCATCACGAGCCGCTTTCTCGCCAAGCCCAAGGTCACGGAGCTTTATCCCGATGTCCGCCCAGTCCTCCCCTACAGGACAAAGGGGCGGCTCCACGTCGAAATCGGAACTTGCATCTCGTGCCGAATGTGCGAGAAGGCCTGTCCAGAGGGCTGCATCAAGGTCTTTCAGCCCTCCAAGGAAGTCTTCAAGACGGACAAGCGCCCCGTGGAGTTCTACTTGAGCCAGGAACATTGCCTGCATTGCGGGCTCTGCGTTGACGCCTGCCCGACGGGCTCCATTCACCACTCGCAGGAATTTGAAATGGCCGTCTACAACCCAGACGACCTTCTCTTCGACAAAGAGACGCTTCCCTACGACCTGGACTTGAAACATTTCCGCTGGAATTGGATAGAGAACGCGCCGGTGAAAAAATAGAGATATTTACCACAAACTCTAGGAGTCTTGGCATGACGATTCTCTGGATTCTACTTGCCGCCTTCATAGCGGCCTGCGCGCTTGGGGTCGTTCTGTCCAGAAGCCCGATCACCTCGGCCATCTCCCTCCTTGTCGGCTTCGTCGGCGTCGGCGTGCTCTATCTCTGCCTCAAAGCCGAATTTGTGGCGGCGGTGCAGGTCTTCGTTTACGCGGGCGGCATCATGGTTCTTTACGTCATCGGCGTAATGTTCACCGACAGCGAGGCGCTTCGGCTCAACAGGCAGACGCACATGCAGGCCTGGCCCGCCTTCTTCCTGGTTCTTTTGCTCTTTCTCTGGATGGGCCACAAGCTCTACCACGCCGAATACAAGGCGGTTCCCTCGGCAATCACGATAGCCGTGGCTACTTCTCCGGAAGATGAGGCAAGGACTAAGCAGGCGCTGGAGGCCAAGGCCGCGCTTGCGCGCGACACCAATCCGCGCCAGGTTTCCGTGGCGCTCTTCAGCGACTACCTCTATCCCTTCGAGGCGGCGTCGGTCCTTTTGACCGTGGCCGTCCTGGGCGGGATATTTTTGGCCAAGAAGGAGGTGTGAATTGGGAACCTCCGGTTTCGTGTTGCTCGGTTTTCTTCTCTTCTGCCTCGGCATCTTCGGCGTTTTGAGCCGCAGGAACTTCATCGTCGTTTTGTTGTCGGTCGAGCTGATGTTCACCGGCGCCGGAGTCAACTTCATCATCTTCTCGAAGCTGTGGAACAACTTGACTGGCCAGATTTTTACGATCTTTCTGATCGCCGTGGCCGCCGGCGAAGCCGCCATCGGCCTTGGCCTTTTGATCGCTCTTTACCGCGTCAAACACACCGCCAACGTTGACGTGGCGAGGGAATTGAAGGGGTAGCATGATGCAGCCGATCTCGCTTCTCTGGTTAATCCCGGTATTGCCCCTTTTGGGGG
>JAEMPZ010000212.1 GCA_022759065.1 Acidobacteriota bacterium
GCATGGCCGTCCCCCCACTGGGTTGATTGTTAGCCCTGTAAATCTCGCGATCGCAATGTCGCGCCTTCCGTTTCTCACCACCTCGCTTCTCGCCTCCGTTCCGGCTGAATAGCGGTACTGCATCTCACACGCCCCTCGATGGAAGAAGCTCGTCCAGATTCAAACCGGTCACGCCGGGAACTTTCCACGCCACCCGCTCGACTTCGCGCCGGCTGGCCAGGGTGCCGATCGTTCCTTTTATGGTGACTTGCCCCTTTTGGGCGACCACCTCCACCTCCAAAGCGCTGGTGGCGGGGTCCATGACCAAGTTGGCGCGGATTCGGCTCGCCAGCGCAAGGTCCTCCATGGCTCTAGCGGAATCAGGCGTTTCCTCGAAACATTTAATTCGCGCCATGGCCGCCAAAATATCGCACGCTTCCTTGATGTCAATGGCCTCCAGGTTCAGGACCACGTCATAGAGGTTCGGGTCTCCCCAGTCAACCCCGTAAAGGTACTGGGTCCACTTGCGGCGATCCGAGTCCATCTTCTGTATGTAAGCCAGGGCCTCGGCGCGGGAAAGCTTGAGCCGGTCCTGCACCATGCTCGTCCTGAACTCCAGAGGCGCCACTATTCTCGCGCGAAGCACGTGGCTCACGCCCCGCAAGAGCAGGTGGCCGGCGTTGCCGTGGTATACGGCTTTCCCGGGCCTGGCCTCTTCGGTAAGAGCGGCCTGGAAGAGAGTCAGATAGACGTACTTCTTGTGGCCGAAGCGGTCCCAGAACGTGGGCGCCTTTTGCAGGGCGTCTCTAAGGTCCTGCTGCGAGACCCCGTAAGCCGCCGCCTTTTCGACTATCACGTCGCGGTCAATGCAGCGGTAGCCGAGCGTTTCCGCGATACACTCGGCCAGTATCTTGCCGCCGCTAAACGACCCCCTGGAAATCGTTATGATGGCCATGAGTCCCCCATTGGGCCGGGGCCGGGCAAAGCCCCGCAAAACGTAATTAGGTCTGCGCTTGCGCGACCAGCATCGAGCTTCCGGCCGGCGGATTTTTTGCGCGCGTAGGTGGCGGCACCATCGCCGCCTGCTGGACCAGGGCGTCAAAAAGCTTGTCGCGCGACCGCCAGGTTCTTCGGTTGAAGCGGAACGTGAACTCGTCGAGACAATAGTCCAGGTAAGCGCATTGCACGCCGTTCTGGTGCGTCTTTCTAAGCCACTGGTCCATGAGTTGCGCCACTTTGGCCGTTTGGGCCAGCGAAGGCTCGCCTCGCCCGGCGCCCTTGCGGATAGCCACGTGCTTGTATCCCAGCGCACCCAGGCCGCCGAAGCCGCTCCAGCCATCCGTCAGCACCGTGCTCCCAGGTTCAACCTCTTGCGCGACTATTTTTTCAAGTTCGGAGGCGGAGGCGTTCTGTATCCTTCTCAAGCGGATGCGGCCTATTCGGTTGCCTTCGCTCTGGACCACGGCCACGACCAGGTTTTTGCCTTCCGCGCCCCGTCCGCGCTTGCCTGGGTGGTGGCCACCCATGTACATGACGCTCACCTCTATTGTTCCTCCAAGGCGGTCACGTCCCGGGCGCACCATTGCGGCGCGGAGTTTGTGCATCCAGGCCCAGGCCGTGTGATAGCTGCCCAGCATAAGCTCCTTCTGGAGCCCTAGCGCGCTTACGCCGAAGCGGGCATGGGTGACGTGCCACATCGCGCGGAACCACACCATTAATGGCGTCCGCGATCCGTGGAAAATCGTGCCCGCCGTCAGCGAAGCCTGGTAGTCGCACTTCGCGCACCGGTAGAGGTCGCGCTGAACCCACCACGCCTGGCCATGCCCGCATTTGGGACAAACAAAACCATCGGGCCACCGCAATCGCAGCAGGTACTCTCGGCAGTCCGCCTCGCTTTTGAACCTGTCTTCAAATTGCATTACGGCATGCGCCCACTTCCGGGTGCCCCCCCCTTCAAGTGGACAATGTAGGTCAAAATCGCGTTTTTGACAAGTGCATAGCCTTATGGGCGGCCATTTAGCTATGCACTAGGTTCTCCCAGCCCGTTGCAGACAGCCGAAGTATTGGAAATTGACGCCGCGGGCGGCGTGGCCCAATCGGGAAATAGCCGTTATAATTCAAGTGTTTGCAATTTTAATGCAGCGCAAATCGTAGGCCAAGGCCACAAAACCGGCCTCCAATAATTTGGTCCTTGAAACTTGGTAATGGGGCCTTATGGGAGAGCAAACTGCATAAATAGAAAGTGGTTATTAGCCGGAAAATATCCCTTATTTCAAGGGCGCGGAGAGGCGGTTGATGACAGCCTGCGTCTTTTCACCCAGCGTTTTAGGGACTTTCGTAAAAGCATTGTTCACGGCTTCCGGGGTCACTATATTAACGACCGTAGCGTGGGTTTTTACCGGAATTACCTTAATTTCGGTAGAGAAGAGGGAATAGGCGATTTCACACGAAATAAGCGGGGGCGATGCGAAAGCCGCCAAAGGAGGTGAGACTCTTAGCAGATTGGATTTCCAGTCCACGGTCGACGGAAACCGTAACGGCCCGTCGCCAACCCTTTAGATACCGTTCTTGTAGGAGGTGTGGTAATGCCGAGCTACGTGAACCCCGAGAAATGCGACGGGTGCAAGGCGCTGGACAAGACAGCTTGCCAGTACATTTGCCCCAACGATCTTATGGTCCTTGACAAGGACAAGATGAAGGCGTTCAACCGCGACGTCTCGATGTGCTGGGAGTGCTACAACTGCGTTAAGATCTGCCCCACGCAGGCCATCGAAATCCGCGGATACGCGGACTTCGTCCCGATGGGCGCCCAGGTGACGCCGCTGCGCTCCACCGACTCGATCATGTGGACGGTGAAGTTCCGCAACGGCATGCTCAAGCGCTTCAAGTTCCCCATCCGGACCACTCCCGAAGGCCAGGCCGTGCCGGACGGCGGCTTTGAGACCAAGGGCGACCTCAACAGCCTGGAGCTTTTGGGCGAACCAGCGTCCCTGCGTCTGCCAGCAGTCTTCACTTTGAAGAAATAAGGGGGAGCTACCGATGGCTAACTTCGAAAATGTTGTCGTTGAAACCGACCTGCTGATCCTCGGCGGCGGCATGGCCGCCTGCGGGGCGGCGGTAGAAGCGGCCCACTGGGCCAAAAAACACGGCTTGAAGGTGACCCTGGTTGACAAGGCGGCCATGGATCGTTCGGGCGCCGTCGCCATGGGCCTTTCGGCCATTAACCAGTACGTGGACCTTACGACGGGCAAGAACAGCGTCAAGGATTACGTTGATTACGTCCGCAACGACCTCATGGGCGTGACCCGCGAAGACCTCGTCGCCAATATCGCCCGCCACGTTGACTCCACGGTCCACCTGTTTGAAAAGTGGGGCCTGCCGATCTGGAAGGACGAGCAGGGGAATTACGTCCATGAGGGCCGCTGGCAGCTCATGATCAACGGCGAGTCCTACAAGGTGATCGTCGCCGAAGCGGCGAAAAACGCCCTGTTGCAGAGCGGCGTGGGCCAGATTTTCGAGCGCGTCTTCGTCGTGGAGCCGTTGATGGACGGAGATCGCGTCGCCGGCGCGGTCGGCTTCTCGGTCAGGGAGAACAAGTTCTACGTCTTCAAGGCAAAGGCCACCGTGGTTGCCATGGGCGGCGCGGTGCACGTCTTTAAGCCACGCAGCACGGGCGAAGGCCTGGGCCGCGCCTGGTATCCGCCGTGGAATTCCGGCTCCTCGGCCTATTTCACCATCAAGGCGGGCGCCGAGATGACCTGCCAGGAAGTCCGTTTCATCCCAGTCCGTTTCAAGGACGCTTACGGCCCGGTCGGCGCCTGGTTCCTGCTGTTCAAGTCCCGCGCCACCAACGCCATGGGCGGCGAGTACATGGTTGAGCGCAAGGCCGAGCTTGAAAAGTGGGGCTCGTACGGCCGCGTGAAGCCCATCCCGGCCAACCTGCGCAACTACCTCGGCATGTTGGACTGCAACGAAGGCAAGGGCCCGATCTTCATGAGGACCGAAGAGGCCATGCAGAAGATCGCCGACCAGTACAAGGACGACGAGAAGGCCTACAAGAAGAAGGTGAAGGAGCTCGAGTCCGAGGCGTGGGAAGACTTCCTCGACATGACCATCTCCCAGGCCATACTTTGGGCGGCGACAAACGTCCAGCCCGAGCAGAGAAGCTCCGAAATCGCCGCCGCGGAGCCCTATTTCATCGGCTCGCACTCCGGCGCGTCGGGCGCTTGGGTCTCCGGGCCGGAAGACCTGCAGACCAGCGACTCCAAGGGAGAGTACTTCTGGGGCTACGCGAACATGGCCACGGTCAAGGGCATGTTCTGCGCGGGCGACGCTTCGGGCGCTTCATCGCATAAGTTCTCCTCCGGCTCTCACGCCGAAGGCCGCATCGTAGGCAAGGCCGCCATCAAGTTCATCGTCGAGAACAACACGATGCCCAAGGTGGACATGGCCGATGTCGAGAAGAAGAAGGCAGCCATTCTCAAGCCTCTCGACACTTACGAGCAGAACAAGAACCTCACGACCGATCCCGAAGTCAACCCCAGCTACATCAAGCCGAAGATGTTCATGTTCAGGCTTCAGAAGATCATGGACGAATACGCCGGCGGCGTCTCCACGAACTTCACCACCAACAAGGCGGGCCTCGAACGCGGGCTCGAGCTTCTGCAGTGGCTGAAGGAAGATTCCGACAAGCTGGCCGCCTCCAACCTCCACGAACTCATGCGCTGCTGGGAAAACGTCCAGCGCATGTGGCAGGCAGAGGCTCACGTCCGCACGATCCTTTTCCGTGAAGAGACGCGGTGGCCTGGCTATTACTTCAGGGCCGACAAGCCCGCGATTGACGAGCAGAATTGGCTCGTTTTCGCCAACTGCAAGTACGATCCAAGCGGCGACAAGTGGGAAATGATCAAACGTCCCATAAAGCGCATCTTTGCCTGATTTTTTTTCAAGGAGGCCCCCACGGGGGGTGGGGGCCTCCACTTTTTCTTCTTTCCGCCGGAATGGCGTGAAACAACGAAGGGAAAGGCCAGCAATGACGATAGAGACGCCAGAATGCCCCCACTGCAAGAAGCCCATGGCGAAATGGGCCATCCCCCCGCTTGCCCCATGGGGCGGCGAATTCCAATACGTCTGCTTTAATGACGAATGCCCCTATTTCACGCGCGGCTGGGCGTGGATGCAAGAGCGCTTCGGCGCGGTTGCCTCGTACCGCCATCGCCTGGACCCCGAAACTGGAGAATCGGGCCCTCTTCCAGTGTGGTCCAAGGACGCCCTCAAGAGCAGCATAATTGATTCCAAGGGGGCTTCCAATGGCTGACGAAAGAAAGTCCTACGACGAAATTGTAAAAACAGCCAAGAGGCTCTATCTTGACGACCAGTTCACGTTCAGGTGCGGGCAGGACCTGGACTGCTTCACCCATTGTTGCTCGGACGTGGCGATCGTCCTGACCCCATACGATGTATTAAGAATGAAGCGCGCTTTGAAGATGGATTCGAGCGAATTTCTTGAAAAATATACCATATTGCCTTTTACCAAAGACCAGAAGGTGCCGGTGGTCCTTTTGAACATGAGCGGCGAGGGCAAGCGCTGTCCTTTCGCCTCGGCAAAGGGCTGCGCGATTTACGCCAACCGGCCTTGGGCTTGCAGGATGTATCCTCTCGGCGTCGCCGAGCCGAAGAACCCGAACCCTGATGACAAGCGTTTCTACTTCCTTCTTAAAGAGGATATTTGCCACGGCCACGAAAAGGGCCGGGCCATGACGGTTAGAGAGTGGATCGAGAACCAGGGCATTGAAGAGTACGACATGATGGGCACGTCTTTCAAAGACCTTATGCTCCATGACTTCTGGGAAAAGGGCGAAACGCTCACGCCTCGGAAGATGGAGATGTACCACATGGCGCTCTTCGACCTCGACAGGTTTAGGCGGTTCGTCTTTGAGACGAGCTTCCTTGAAAAATTCATCGTTGACGAGGCGCGCGTCGAGGCGATGCGAGAGGACGACGAGGAGCTTCTGGATTTTGCGGCCCAGTGGCTCCGCTTCAGCCTCTTTGGCGACAAGACGATGAAGATCAAGCCGGAAGTGGTCGAAGGGCACAAAGCGGCCGGCGAAGCTGGCGCGGCCCCGTCCGGCGGTTGAGAAGACAGAACTTGAAGGGGAATTTGGATGGCTGAAAGCGGTGGAGTCGAAAAAAGAGGCAAGCCGGTGCTGGTGATGGGAGGCGGCATCGCTGGCATGACGGCGGCGATCGAATCGGCCGAGGCCGGCTGCGACGTGGTGTTGGTCGAGAAGGGGCCGTATCTCGGAGGGCGCGTCGCCAGGATGAACCAGTACTTTCCGAAGCTCTGCCCTCCTACTTGCGGGTTGGAAATCAACTTCCAGCGGCTCAAGAAGAATCCAGGCATCGAGGTCCTAACGCTCGCGGAAGTTGAGAAACTCTCCGGCTCGCCTGGCGCCTATGAAGCTACCGTCAAGATCGCGCCACGCTTCGTGACGGACGCCTGCACGCTCTGTGGCGCCTGCGAGCAGGCCTGTCCAGCCGAAAGAACTAACGACTTTGACTACGGCCTCTCGAAGACGAAGGCGATCTACCTTCCATTTAAGATGGCCTATCCGGCGAAATACGTGATTGAAAGAACGGCCTGCCCGGAAGGTTGCAAGGCCTGCCAGGACGCCTGCACCTATAACGCCATAGAGCTGTCGGAAAAGGCGCGGACGATCACCGTCGAGGCCTCCGCGGTCGTCGCGGCCACCGGCTGGAGGCCATACGACGCGGCCAAGATTGACAATTTGGGCTTCGGCCGCTGCGCCAACGTGATCACGAATGTGATGATGGAACGGTTCGCGGCGCCCGACGGCCCCACGAAGGGAAGCATCGTGAGGCCTTCGGACTCGAAGGCTCCGGCGTCGGCGGCCTTCGTCCAGTGCGCTGGTTCAAGGGACGAGAATCACCTGCCCTACTGCTCGGCGGTCTGCTGCTCGGCGTCGCTGAAGCAGGCGACCTACCTGCGCGCCCAATATCCAGAGATGCCCATCACGATTTACTACATTGACATCAGGACGCCCGGCAGGCTGGAGGATTTTTACCAGAAGGTGGCCGAGGAGCAGAAGATACGGCTTGTGAAGGGAAAGGTCGCCAAGGTAGAGGAAGACGCGGCGACGAAGGACCTTCTGGTAACCTTCGAGGACGTTTTGGCCGGAAAGAAGGTTGCCGAAAAAGTTGGGCTCCTCGTTCTTGCCACTGGAATCGTTCCAAACACGGAGGGTTTGCCGGAAGGGTTCAAGAAGGATGACTTCGGCTTTCTTGCCCGCAAAGGCGCAAAGGGCGGCTTCATCGCCGCCGGCTGCGTGAGCCGCCCCGAGGAAGTGTCCGCCACGGTGCAGGATGGCACCGGCGCCGCGCTTAAAGCGCTTCAGAGCGTAGTAAGGAGCGCCCACCATGGATAAGAAACTCGCCGTCTACATCTGCAGCGGCTGCTCCATAGGCGAAACGGTTGACGTCGAGAAAATGGCGAAGGTGGCCGAGAAAGAGTACAAGGCCCCGATTTGCCGCGTCCATCCCTGCCTTTGCGGGAAGGAGGGGCTGGAGCTGATCCAGAAGGACATGGCCGCCGAAGGCGTCAACACGATGGTCATAGCCGCCTGCTCGCCGCGCGTCAAGACAGCGGCTTTTACGTTTGACCCCACCGCGGTCATCGCGGAGCGCGTCAACATAAGGGAACACGTCGCCTGGTGCCAGAAGCCCAAGGACGAGGACACGCAGATGATGGCCGAGGACTACCTGCGCATGGGAATCGTGAAGGCGCAGAAGTCAGAGCTTCTGGAGGCGGTTTCAGACCCGATCTCCAAAACTATTCTGGTCGTTGGCGGAGGGATAACCGGCATTACCTCGGCTCTCGAGGCGGCCGCGGCCGGGTACGAAGTTGTGCTGGTCGAGAAGCAGCCTCAACTGGGCGGGTTCATGTCCTTCGTCAAGAACCGGCTGCCGCAAGAGCCGCCCTACCAGGGGCTCGAGCCGAATGGCATCGCCGAGAAGATTCAGCAGGTTCTATACAACCCCAAAGTGAAGGTTTTTACTTCGGCCAAAATAGCCAGGACGTCAGGGCAGCCTGGCCAGTTCGACGTGACGATAGAGGCCGAGGGGAAAGCCACCGAGGTTCGCGTCGGCGCGATCGTGATGGCTACCGGATGGAAGCCATACGACGCGGCGAAGCTGGGCCATCTCGGCTATGGCCTCTCTCCCGACGTGGTGACCAACGTGGAATTCGAGAAGATGGCCGCGTCGGGCCAAATCAAGCGGCCTTCCGACGGCAAGGCGCCAGAGAGCGTGCTCTTTGTTCAATGCGCGGGCTCGCGTGACAAAGAGCACTTGCCCTATTGCTCCTCCGTCTGCTGCCTTGCAACGCTGAAGCACGCCACTTACATTCACGAGCAGAACGCGGACGCGAAAGTTTTCATCGTCTACAAGGACATGAGAACCCCGGCCCAGAACGAGCGCTTCTACCGCTTCGCCCAGGACCATCCCCTGAACTTCCTGACCAAGGGCGAGGTTGCCAAGGTCGAGAAAAGCGGCGACGGAAAGCTCTCGGTGAGCGTCACGAACACATTGCTTGGCGAGGACCTGCTGATACCCGTTGACATGGTGGTGCTTGCGGCGGGCATGGTGCCGAACTCCGCCGACGGCGAGGCGATCAGGGCATTCGAGGACGCGAAGCTGAAGGCCGAAAAGGGCGACAGCGAGAGCCAGCGCGCCGACGCGGCCAAGAAGGCCGATGAGCTGAAGTGCCATCAGGGCACTGAAATACTTAACCTCACTTACCGGCAGGGGCCCGATCTGCCCGTGCTGCGCCACGGCTTCCCCGATTCCCACTTCGTCTGCTTCCCGTACGAGACCAGGAGGACCGGCATTTATGCCGCCGGGTGCGTGAGGGCGCCGATGGACTCTCTCCACGCGGAAGACGACGCCCTAGGCGCGGCGATGAAGGCGGTCCAGTCGGTCGAGCTGGCGTCGAAAGGCAAGGCGGTTCATCCAAGGTCACAGGACCTCTCCTTCCCCAGCTTCTTCCTCCAGCGCTGCACGCAGTGCAAGCGCTGCACCGAGGAGTGCCCCTTCGGGACGCTCGACGAGGACGAGAAGGGAACGCCGAAACCGAACCCCTACCGTTGCCGCCGGTGCGGCATCTGCATGGGCGCATGCCCGGAGCGAATCATCTCCTTCAAGAACTATTCGGTGGACATGATCGCCTCCATGATCAAGTCAATAGAGATCCCGCCTGAGGAGGACGAGAAGCCAAGGGTGCTTGTCTTCATGTGCGAGAACGACGCGTACCCGGCGCTGGACATAGCCGGCATGAACCACGTCATGTACGATCCGTGCGTGCGCATCATTCCTCTGAGGTGCCTCGGCTCCATGAACATCGTCTGGATCGCCGACGCGCTCTCTTCCGGCTTTGACGGCGTGATGCTCTTTGGCTGCAAGTACGGCGACGACTACCAGTGCCACTTCGCAAAGGGCTCGGAGCTCGCCAACAGGCGGCTGGACAACGTCAAGGAGACGCTGCAGCGCCTCCAGCTCGAAAAAGAGCGCATAGAGGTTCATCAGCTTGCCATAAACGAGTACGACAAGCTGCCAGGCCTCATAAACAAGTTCATGGACCTTATCAGGGAAATCGGGCCGAACCCCTACAAAGGGTTCTAGTCTTAAGAGGACGACATGGCTGAAGCGATAACGGTCAAACCAGACACCGCCTTCATCCGGGAGCTTCAGGGTTGCGGCGGAGGTGACCTCAAAAAGTGTTACCAGTGTGCCACCTGCTCGGTGGTTTGTAACCTCTCCCCGGACGAATCGCCGTTTCCGAGGAAGCAGATGGTGCTGGCTCAGTGGGGGATGAAGGACCAGCTGCTGGCCGACCCCGCCATCTGGCTCTGCCACAACTGCGGCGACTGCTCCACCATGTGTCCGCGGGGAGCGCGGCCTGGCGACGTCTTTGGGGCGCTTAGAAAAGCGGCGATCGAGCGTTACAGCTTTCCCGGGTTCCTCGCGAAGGTGGCTGGAAAGCCGGCCGGGTTCCTTCTTCTTCTGCTGCTGCCAGTGCTGGTCTTTGCGGCCATTGTGCTTTTCGCGCCCAAGGGAGAGCTTACGCCGGACCCCGAATTCGCGAACCTTTTCCCGCAGAACATTCTCGAGCCGCTTTTCTTCGCCGTTTCAGGGCTGGTATTGATCGCCTTTGCGATCGGGCTCGCCCGCTTCATCAAGGCGCTTCGCAAGGCCGGGGCCACCGGGCCGATCATCCCAAACCTTGTTCCCGCCGCGGTTGAAATTCTTGCGCACTCAAGGTTCAAGAAGTGCGGGGCGGAGCGCGCCAGGTACTGGGGCCACATGCTGACGCTTTGGGGGTTTGTGGGGTTAGCCTTCATGGGAACGGTGGTTGGAATCGGGACGATGATCGGGGTTATGCACACGCCGCTTGACCTCATGAATCCATGGAAAATTTTCGCGAACGTATGCGCCGTCGTCGTTTTTGTGGGCCTCGTCATCATTTTGTTCGACCGCCTCGCCGACCCGGTGAAGAGAGCCGCGAGCACCTATTTCGACTGGCTTTTCCTTTTGGTCCTTGTTGGCGTGGTCTTTACCGGCATCCTATCCGAGGCGATGCGCCTCATGGGCGCGGATCCAGCCATGTTCTACGTTTATTTTGTTCATCTCGTTCTGATAATGATGCTCTTTTTGTACGCTCCTTACACGAAGTTCGCGCACATCGCCTATCGCACGGTTGCGATGGCGGCAGCAAAGAGTTAGGGCTTTTATTCACGGGCCATGGCTCGCGCCATGGCCGCGGTCAGAGGGGACCACGAAGGAGGAGACACTATGGCGGATGAGACGAAGAAAACTCCAAAACTGGACGAGCTCGAAAAAGGGCCGTGGCCGAGCTTCGTTAAGGAGATCAAGCAGGCTAGGAAGGTCAATACGATGTGCGATGACCTTTTGGGCCAGCTTGAAACCTCCTACGAGGAGAAAAAGGGCCACTGGAAACACGGCGGCATTGTTGGCGTCATGGGTTACGGCGGAGGCGTGATCGGGCGGTACAGCGACATGCCCGAGAAGTTCCCGAAGGTGGCGCACTTCCACACGATGCGCGTCAACCAGCCGGCTGGCTGGTTTTACACCAGCAAAGCATTGAGGACTCTTTGCGACATCTGGGACCGCCATGGTTCCGGCCTGACCAACATGCACGGCTCGACGGGCGACATCGTGTTCCTGGGCACCAAGACCGACGAACTCGAGCCCTGCTTCGCCGAGCTGACCAAGGAAGGCTTCGACCTTGGCGGCTCAGGCTCCGTCATGCGGACCCCCTCGGCCTGCGTTGGCCAGGCGCGTTGCGAATGGGCCTGCTACGACACGATGAAGCTCTGCTATGACCTGACCCAGACCTATCAGGACGAGCTCCACCGGCCGGCCTTCCCCTACAAGTTCAAGTTCAAGTGCGCCGGCTGCCCCAACGACTGCGTCGCCTCGATAGCTCGGTCGGACATGTCCATCATCGGCACCTGGAAGGACTCCATTCAGCAGGATGACGCCGCGGTCGCCGAATACGCCAAGAAAGGCATGGACATTCAGAAAGACGTCTGCGACAACTGCCCTACCAAGTGCATGTCCTGGGATGGCAAGAAGCTGACGATCGAAAATCACGAGTGCGTGCGCTGCATGCACTGCATCAACGTCATGCCAAAGGCCCTTCGCCCCGGCAAAGAGCGGGGCGCGACGATCCTGATCGGCGCGAAGGCCCCGATCATTCAGGGCGCGATGCTATCGTCGGTGCTGATACCTTTCGTTCCAGCGGCGGAGCTTCTGGATACGATCAAGGAACTGACGAGCCGCATCTGGGACTTCTGGTCCGAGTACGGGAAGAACCGCGAGCGCATCGGCGAGTTGATCCAGCGCGTGGGCATGGCTAACTTCCTCGACGCCATCGGTTTGGATCCGGTGCCGGAGATGGTGAGCGCGCCCAGGGACAACCCTTACATCTACTTCAAGAAGGAAGAGTAGGGGCGAACCACTAAAAATGGTCAGGCGCGTCAGAGCGCCGCATGAATTCATAGGAGCTGAAAAATGGCAGCAGAACCAGTCAAACGCATAACCGATATTGGGCCACCCCATTACGAGAAATTTCTCCACCCGATGGTGAAGAAGAACTACGGGATGTGGAAGTACCACGAGTCACTTGCCCCCGGCGTGCTTTGCCACGTTGCCGAGTCGGGCGACAAGCTCTTCACGGTTCGCGCGGGTTCCCCGCGGCTTCTTTCGACTGCGACCATCCGCATGTTCGCGGACCTGGCCGAGAAGTACTGTGGCGGATATCTGCGCTTCACGAGCCGAAACAACGTGGAGTTCCTTTTGGACAACCAGGCTAACATCGAGCCGTTGAAGAAAGATCTCCAGGCGGCTGGTTTCCCGGTCGGCGGCACCAACAACGCCATCAGCAATATCGTCCACACGCAGGGGTGGGTTCACTGCCACTCCTCTGCGACTGATGCTTCCGGCATAGTGAAGTGCGTCATGGACGCCTTATACGACCGGTTCACCCACGAGAACTTGCCAGCCAAGCTTCGCATAGCGCTGGCGTGCTGCCTCAACATGTGCGGCGCGGTCCATTGCTCCGACATTTCCATCCTGGGCGTTCACAGGCGTCCACCGCAGATCAACAAGGACCTCCTGCCCAAGGTCTGCGAAATCCCGACGCTCATCTCCTCATGCCCGACGGGCGCGATTCGTTCCGCGACATACGAAGGCAAACCCTCGGTCGAGGTGGTCGAGGAGCAGTGCATGTACTGCGCCAACTGCTATACCGTCTGCCCCGCCATGCCGTTGAACGACCCCGAAAACGACGGCATCTCAATCTGGGTCGGCGGCAAGGTGAGCAACGCGCGAAGCGCGCCCAAGTTCAGCAAGCTGGCGATCCCATTCATACCCAATGAGCCGCCGCGCTGGCCGGGCGTCGTTGACGCCGTCGTTAACATAGTCGAGGTTTACGCCAAGCACGCCCACAAGTACGAGCGCATGGGCGACTGGATCGAGCGGATCGGCTGGCCCCGCTTCTTCGAGCTGACGGGGATTCCGTTTACGCGGTATCACATTGACGACTTCCGGTTTGCTGGGACCACGTTTGCCAGGTCCACGCACATCCGGTTTTAGGAGGCTCTTATGGCAGTCACAGTGGAACAGATGGCCGAAGAGATGTACGAGATGATCAAAGAGGCGATGGGCAAAAAGAGCTTCAAGGCTACCGACCTCACCAAGGCCATGATCGCCAAGTACGGAGAGGGTGAAGTTTCCAAGGACGACTGCAAGCACGCGATCCGCATTCTCATTGATTCGGGGCGCTGCGTTTACAGCTATTTTGGAGGCAGCTTCATCACGCTTCCTCACAAAGAGGGCGCGGCGAACGAATAACCGTGGTTCGAGGGCGGCGGGGGAGTGCCTCGCCGCCTTCGAATCGCGCCCGTGGCGCTGAGACCGCAAAAGGAGTCCGCGATGAAACAGAAAGCAGCCGAGAACCTCGAGGAGTTGGTCACGACGCTTAAACGCTGGCAGGAGATTGAGACTGCCGCGGTTGCGCAGACCTCCGCGATCATGGAAAAGACGAAGAACCCATTCATCAGGCTTGTCATGGAGATCATCCGCCAGGATTCGGCGATGCACAAGAGGGTCCAGCAGGTGATCCTCGACAGCCTTGAGAAGGAGGCCTTCAGCCTCACTCCGGAAGAGCTTGCCGACGTCTGGACCCTGATCGAAGAGCACGCGGAGATGGAGAAGGAGACGCTGGTTTTTGCCGAGAAGGCGCGCCGCAACTGCCGTCTTTTCGCGCAGCGCCATCTGCTCACCTATCTCATCGAGGATGAGCAGAAGCACGACCGGCTGCTCGCTCAACTGGAGGACTTCAAGCGGAACATCTACCCCTATGCGTGATGATACAAGGCTGCCGGCCACAGAGAGCCGGGAGAAAATGAGGAACTGAAATGGGCCTTTTTAAGGAAGTCAAAAAACCGGTGATTAAGTCCGGAGGCGGGTCGGGTGGCGAAATAAGCAACTTGCGTCCGCGCTATGTTGAAAAGACGCCGCCCTGCATCGGGAACTGCCCGAGCGGCACCGACATCAGGGGGGTGCTGACCACCATCGCGCAGGCCGAGGCGTACGGAAGAACCACCGAACAAGCCTATGAGATAGCGTGGCGGATGATCCTTGAGAACAACCCGTTTCCAGCCACCTGCGGGAGGGTCTGCCCTCATCCGTGCGAAGCGGGATGTAATAGAAATGACAAGGACGCCCCGGTCGCCATCAACGCCATTGAGCGGTTTCTTGGCGATTTCGCTTTGGCAAAAGGGCTCAAGCCCGCCGTGCTTACCGAGGAGAAATTCCCCGAGAAGGTGGCGGTCGTGGGCGCCGGGCCAGCCGGCCTTTCCTGCGCGTATCATCTTGCGCGGCGAGGTTATTCCGTCACGGTCTTCGAGGCCTTCAGCAAGGCGGGCGGGATGCTCCGCTATGGAATTCCAGAATACCGGCTTCCCCGCAACGTGCTCGACGCCGAGATCAAAAGGATCGAGGACATGGGCGTCGAGATAAAATGCAACACCGTCGTAGGCAGAGATATCTCGCTGGACCAGCTCAAGAGCGGTTACCAGGCCGTGTTCGTCGGCATTGGCGCCCACAAGGGCATGAAGCTCAGGGTTCCAGGAGAGGATGCGCCCAACGTATACACGGGCACCGAGTTTTTAAACAAGGTCAACAGCGGGGACAAGGTCGAAGTAGGCGGAAAGGTGCTGGTGGTGGGCGGCGGGGACACGGCGATTGACGCGGCGCGCATCAGCAAGCGCCTGGGCGCGGATGTGACCATCGTTTACAGGCGGACGCGAAACGAGATGCCCGCCATAGCGCCCGAAATAGAGGGCGCGCTTGAAGAGGGCGTAAAGATCGAATTTCTCGCCGCGCCGGTCGAAATCGTTCTCGAAAACGGCCGCGCGGTTGGCATGAAGTGCATCCGCATGGAGCTTGGAGAGCCGGACGCCTCCGGCCGCCGCAGGCCCGTGCCTAAGCCCGGGTCTGAATTTGTCATCGAAGCGACCACCATAATTGCCGCCATCAGCCAGGAACCCAATTTTGACGGCTTCACCATGCTCAAAGAGGGCAAGGACTGGATCAAGGCCGACGAGTGGGGCGCGACGAAGGCCGAAGGAATCTATTCGGGCGGCGATGACATCGAGCTTGGCCTTGTGACCATAGCAGTGTCGCAGGGCCGCTTCGCGGCGGAAGCCATTGACGCCCGATTCCGCGGCAGGCAACTCGAAAAGCGCCAGCGGCCTCCGATCATCAAGTCGGACAAGATGAAGCTCTCCTGGTACAAGGAAGCGGCGAGAAACGAGCGGCAAAAGGTTCCCCCGCAAGAGAGGGGATTTGACACCGAAATCGAGAAGGGCTTGACGGAACAGCAGGCTCTCGATGAGGCCAAGCGCTGCATGTCCTGCGGCATGTGCATGGATTGCGAGACGTGCTGGATGTACTGCACCAACAGTTGCTTCGTCAAGCTCCCCAAGGGCCAACATTACAAGGTCAAGCTGGAACTGTGCAACGGTTGTAAAAAATGCGCCGAAGAGTGCCCTTGCGGGTACATCGAGATGGCATAACGCCGGGTTAGCCGGCAGGAGGTAAGGACGTGCCTACCATCGAACTGAATGGACACAGCTACGTTGTTGACGAAGACGGGTTTCTCGAAGATCCCTCCATCTGGAACGAAGATGTGGCCAAAGACTTCGCCACTACCGAGGGCGTGACCGAGCTGACCGAG
>JAEMPZ010000190.1 GCA_022759065.1 Acidobacteriota bacterium
AGGATAGTTTGAAGAAGATGGCTCGGTCGGCGGGGACGAGCTGGGCGCGCTCGGCTAGGGTGTGGGGGTCGCCGTAGCCGATGTAAAGGACCGTCTGCCAGTTGACCAGGTAGGCGTAGAGAAAAGAGCCGGAAAGGTCGCCGGTCTTTTCGGGGACGGCGACAGGGTAGAGGTTCGTGTTCCTTCTGATGCCCTCCCACTGGGCAATGAGACGAAGAAAGGTTCGCGCGGAGAGGGTATAGACTCCCTTGAGCCTTTCGACGGAGGCGGAGTACAGCCGGCCGCTCGCTCCGTTCACCTTGACATCCAACCAGGCGAACTGGCCTACGAATTCCAGCGTAAGGTGGCCGGTGGCTCTCGACGTCACGCTCGCCCGGAACGTGCCGCCGTGGCCAACGCCGGCGTTGTCGTAATCAATCTGCTGCCCCACGTCTCCATAAATTGAAACGCGCGAGATGCGGTAGCCTGGGGACCAGTTCAGCGTAAAGTTGCCATTCTTAAAATGAAGGAGCGCCGTCCCCACCTGTTGCTCCCGCGCGACGATGGTGGCATCGGCGTAGAGGCCGTGCTTGCCGCTGCCATTGACCCCGGCCGCCCACCGTCCGGTAAGCGCCGAGCCGGAGCGGTTCCAGCTCTGCGAAAGGTTGAGGTAGGGCTCGACCCTGCTGAAGAATGCGTTGTCAGGGTAGAAGTCATAAGCCACCCACTGCCTCGCCCAGCGGTAACCGGACTGCGGGACGTAGCCGTCGTCGGCCCTGAAACCGTCGCCGACTTCCTCGTAAGAACTGGCCAGATTCCACGTCCTGGTGCTGTGGACCCACGAAAGGTGGAGGGCGGAAGCGCTGAAAGCAGTTCCGTCCCACCCGGAGAAAACGTCCGGGCGGTCGGGCGTGCGGGTCATGCTCAAGAGAAGCTGGCCGGTGAGCCTGTCCTTGTCGTTCGGGTTCCACTGGAAATCTGGGCCGAACACCCGGTTGTAGCCGCCGCCATCGTATTGCCTGCTCGTCACGAGGAACCCGGCGAAGGAGCCGCCGTAGCTCTTGCGCGCCCTCAGAATGGCGACTTGAGACGAGGCGTCCAGCGGGACGAACTGCGATGACTGAGGGCCTGGAATCACAAGGCTTCCGCCACCCTGGTCCTGGACGGCAAGGAAAGTGTAGTCGGTCCCGAGCAAATTGCCCGTCGCCCTCGCGCCCCAGCGTGGAGAGGCCATGGTGCGCGTGTAAACGGCCTGGATCGGCGTTTCGAGCAGGTCCACGCCCTCCATGAAGAAGGGCCGCTTCTCGGGATAGAAGATAGCGAAGCGCTGGTTGAGAGATATCTGGGCGGTGTCGGATTCGACCTGGGAGAAGTCGGGGTTGAATGTAAAATCAAGGGCGTTGTTGGCGTCTGGAATCCACTTGGCGTCAACCCCGGCCCGGTATCTCGCCGGCTCCGAGGCCATGGGCGCGCCGGGGCCGTCCTCCGCCTGCCACTCCTTCCGGGCGCCCAGGTACGGGGCGACAGTCAAGTGGCTGGAAGAGGGGAGCGATTCAAGCCCAACGAGCTTGAGTTCGTGACAGAGAAGGCAGTTGCCGCCTCTTGGAAGCTTGACGCTTGTTATCTGGTAGCGGAATTGCCTGGGATAGTTCCTGTAGAAAATGATTCCCCAGGCTTGAGTGGCCTCCTTCGCGTAGCGGAGCGAGCTGAATGGAATCCTCATCTCCATCTGCCACCCGTTCGACGTGATCTTGGCGGCCGAATCCCAGAAAAAATCGGGGGACATGTCCTCCGTGCCGGTGGCGTCGTTTTTCACGCCGTCATCGTGGATGCCTCGGGGATTGACGAAAAGCTCCAGAGCGGAGCGCCCGTTGCCCCTGGTGTCGAGGAAGACCCCGGCGAAGTCCTGGTCAGAGCCAACGCTATCCCTGTCCACGTAAGGAGCCCTGATCTTTGACGGGGCTGGATCGTCGCAGCGAAAAGCGATGTAGAGATAGCGCTCATCGTAGGTTATCCATGCGGCGGTCTTTACAGGAGGCGCCACGCTGTCGCCGGGGTCAATGTCATAGAAAGTAGAAACCTCCGCAGCGCCTTTCCAGCCGGCGTCTTCAAGGCCGCCGTCAACAGTAATGGAGCCGGCGGCCGGCATGATCCTGAGCGGGGTTTCCTCATCGGCCGGGCCCCCCTGCGCGGCTGCCGCGAGGGCAAGGAGAAGGAAGAGGAGTGTTAGCAGCACATGTCGCCGGCTCATTGCCCCTCCAAACCATTTTGGCATCGCCTCACGTCCCCTCCGAAAAGCATTGTACGCAGGGAGGAGCAATAAGTTGCACCGCAATCGCCTAATTCAAGTCTTCGGTTGGAATTCATACTTTTTAGCCGGGGTGGTAGACTTCAACCTGGAGGACCGATGGGGTCATACTTTCGGAATCTTCTGGCCCAAACGCGCAACCGCCTCTTCCCGATGACGCTCTCGCGGGCGCTCTTTCTAGTTCTCTTCGGCGCGGCGGGCCTTTTTTTCGTCGTGGGGGACTACTTCTTTTTCCTGCGCGTGTTTCACGTGCTGCTTCGCCATAATCCTAATATACCGCGCATCCTTTTAGTGGGAGTATGCGCAAAGCTAATGGGGCTGGTGCTTCTAACCACCTTTACGATGGTGCTCTTCTCCGCGTCGGTTAGCGCGCTTTCATATCTTTACCTCGACGACGACCTTGCCCTTTTGTTGACGCTGCCTCTGGCGAGATGGAAGATATGGCTTTTGCGGGGTATGCAAACGGCCGCGAATGCAAGTTACATGGTACTTCTGCTCCTGGCGCCGGTGATCGTGGCGTACTTCGTGCAAGGCGAAGGAAGCTTCGTGGCGTGTTTGGCCGGATTGGCCGGCCTTCTTTTGTATCTGTCCGTTCCAGTAAGTTGGGGGCTTGGGGTCACGGTGCTCCTGGCCCGCTTCTTTCCGGCTAGAAGGCTCCATCAGTTGTTGACCGTCATGACGCTCGTCATGGTCTGCCTTCTAGTAATCCTTCTGAGGCTCTCGCGGCCCGAAGCGCTCTTAAACCCCAGAAGCAGCCAGCAGTCAGTGGAGATTCTCAAGTCAATCGAATTGCCGAGGGAATCGTCGTTGCCTTCGACGTGGCTCGCGCGGGCGGTCGCGCACGGAAGCGAAGAGGGGATTGGGGCCATGGCGGCTCCGATGGGCAAACTGGGCGCTCTCTCCGGGGGAAGCCTTCTTCTTCTCCTGCTTGCGTTAAAACTCTGGCATTCACGCGGGTACGGCAGGGCACAGGAGCGGCAGGATATGGCGCCTTGTGGAAAAAGGCCGAGCTTCATGCCGGCGCTGGCCCGGGGGCTCTGCTTGCTTGCGCCGGCCGGACCGAAGGGACGGGCGATTTTGCGCCGTGACTTGCTTCTCTTCGCGCGCGACCCCACGCAGTGGGGGCAGTTGTTCATCCTGGCGGCTTTGGTGGTCATCTATCTGGCCAACGTGCGTTACATGCCTACCGAAATAGCGCCCTTCCGCATCGCGGTGAGCTACTGGAACCTGGCGACGCTTGGGTTGATCGTTGCTTCAGTGGCTGGACGGTTCGCTTTCACGGCGGTCGGGAGCGAAGGGCAGGCATACTTTGCTTCGCGGGTTCTGCCTCTAAGTGCCGGAAGCTACGTCTGGGCGAAATTCCTTTTTACGGCGGTTCCGCTCACCGTCCTAGCCGTGTTCACCCTTTTCTGGTCAAACCGCTTTCTTGGCGTTGAAGGCGACGCGCTCGCCTTCGCGCTCTTCCTGGCGATCTGTGCATCCCTCTCGCTCAGCGCGCTTGCCCTCGCCTGCGGCTGCGCCTCGCCGGTCTTTGACGCGCGGAACCCGGCAAAGGCGGTGATGAGCGCGTGGGGGCTGATTTATATGGCGCTCTCGATGGCTTACGTGGCGGCGCTTTTGGTGGCAAACGCTCGGCCCGTCTACGCTTATTACACGCGGCTATTGTCCGGCGGGGACGCCCCAAGTTATTTGACGCCGGCGCTCTCCGTTGGCGTTGGCAGCGCCGCGCTCCTTGTTCTTTCGCTTCTTTACGCATGGCGGCGTCTTCGGACATTGGAGCCGTAATCAGTGCTGCCCTTGCGCGGCAATTGCATTTGTTGACCTTCTTACTTTCTAACTTTCTTACTCTCTAACCGTTGTATGATGACGCAAAACGTGCCATAATCTCGGCTGCGCGGCACTCCGCCGCGCTCTTCCTGAAGGAGTAGCCATGAGCAAACACCGAGGTGATTTCAAGACGGACACGCTGTGCATCCATGCGGGGCAGGCCCCCGATCCCGAGTTTGGTGCCGTCGCCGCGCCCATCTACCAAACATCCACCTTTGCCTTCGCCTCCACGGAGCAGGGGGCCGCGAGATTCGCCGGCAAAGAGGCGGGTTACATCTACACGAGGCTTGGAAACCCGACCACCAAAATGCTCGAGGATAACATTGCCGCGCTTGAGGAGGGGGTGGCCGCGCTTGCAACCGCCACTGGAATGGCGGCCGTTTCAACCTGCTATTTCGCGCTTCTCGGCAAGGGTGACCACGTGGTTGCATCCAGCGCGATGTACGGCCCGTCGAGAATAATACTGGAGCGGGACTTCGCCAGGTTCGGAGTGGCTTCGTCCTTCGTTGACACTGGTGACTTTGAAGCCGTCAAGTCAGCTTGGCAGCCAAACACGAAGCTCCTCTATGTCGAGACTCCGACCAATCCGACGCTCTCAATAACAGATTTGGCGGCCTGTTCGGCGTGGGCCCATTCCAAAGGGGCGTTGTTGATAGTGGACAACACCTTTTTGAGCCCCATCCTCCAGAAGCCGCTGAGACACGGCGCTGACATAGTGTTGCATTCGGTGACGAAGTTTATCAACGGCCACGCCGACGTGGTTGGCGGAATAATCGTTTTCAAGGAGGAAAACCTTTTCAAAAAGGTCCGTTCCGTTTTGACCCACCTGGGCGGCACGATGGATCCCCACCAGGCATGGCTGGTTCTTCGCGGCGTCAAGACGCTCGCGCTGAGGGTGCGGGCGTCGCAAGAGAACGCGCGGCTGGCCGCGGAACTCCTGGCGTCACACCCGGCCGTTGAATGGGTGAAATATCCCGGGCTTGAAAAGGATCCAGCCAAGAAGGCTCTGATCGCGAGGCAAATGGCCGGGCCTGGCTCGCTCATCTCTTTCGAACTGAAGGGCGGGGTTGAAGCGGGCAGAAAATTTCTCGATGGCACCAGCTTGCTGGCCCTGGCCGTTTCGTTAGGCGGAGTCGAGACGCTTGTTCAGCATCCGGCCTCGATGACCCACGCGGGAATGAGCCGCGAGAGCCGCCTGGCCGCCGGAATAAGCGACGGCCTCGTGCGCCTCTCCGTCGGCTGCGAGGACAAGGATGACCTGCTCAAGGAATTGAAAGAGGGGCTGGACAGGCTGGCGTGAAGGTTTCTAGGGTTGATAGGCTGTAGGCGGTGGGCTGTTAGGCAGAGATGACCGGCTCGCGGCCTACAGTCTGAACCCTAATAACCTAAACGAACGGCCCACCAGAGCGCGGCGATAATCACGATGGCGATTATCGCCATCCAGACGACGCTCCCAACGAAGTAGGTGTAGCCCATGAGCACAATCCCGGCTATGAGCTGGGGCCAGCGGGACTGTTTCTTTCCGTAAATGAATAATCCCGCTCCGATTCCCGAAACAATGATCGAAAGAAAGAGCCACCCGGGGTCAAGGGACATAATGACTCCATTTCAGCGCGCGCAATCTTCCAGTACCCAGGAGGGCGGCTTGGGCCAGTCTCCGTATGTTTCAGTGGCCTCTTCCGTTGGATAGCGGACGTCCCACAGGTGTAAGGCCTGCGCCGGCAAAGCGTGGACGGTGATTCCGGCCGAGTTGCCCGTAAGCGTCGCGAGGAGGTCGCTCTCGTTGAGCCGGCCCGATCCAACAGCCGCCAGCGCGCCGGCGATGCAGCGCACCATTCGGTGCAAGAAGGAGGGGCCTTCCACGGTTATGACTAGAAGCGGCCCGTTAATGGAGACTTTGCAGGAAGTCACGGCTCGCCTCGTGTTTCGCTCGCGTCCATCCGCCGTCGTAAAGAGCGCGAAGTCGTGCTCGCCTTCAAAAAGCGAGGCTGACTTTGCCATTAGCGCCGCGTCAAGCCGGCCTTGCCATGCCCAGAGGTAGGGCGCGAGCGCGGGGGGCGCGACTGGACCCAAGTAAAGAAAGTACTTGTAGGTCTTTCCGCCGCAAGCAAATCGGGCGTGGAACTCGGAAGAAACGGCAGATACCCGGTGAACGCGTATTTCCGGGGGGAGGGCCGCGTTGAGCCCCTTGAGTATCTGTTCGCAGGAACGTCTCTTAGTGATGTCAACGTGCGCGCAGAAGCGCCGCGCGTGAACGCCGCTGTCGGTCCTGGAGCAGCCAGTCAGCTTTGAATGGCCCGTTTGAATCGAGGCAAGCGCGGCCTCAAGCTCGTCCTGGCCCGTCTTGCCCTTTGCCTGAGACTGCCATCCGTAAAGGCGCGTGCCCACGAAGCTGAGGTCCAGCCTCAAACGGCGCGGCGCGGGAGCCTTGGAAAGCTCCCCGCGGGAAGCGGTTCGGGAAACCCTACGCTTCATGCATGCACCTATGGGCCATCGCCACCGAAGGCACGACATTTCCGCCGCGGGATGGGGCAATCAGGAGCGTTTTTTCTCGAATAGGTCTGTTATTACCTTCAGAAGATGGGATGATTGGATGGGCTTGCTGATGTAGGCGTCGGCGCCCAAAGCCAGGCCGCGGTCGCGGTCCTCTTGCGCGCCCTCCGTCGTGATGATGACGATTGGCAACTCCCGGAGCTTGGGATTCTGCTTGACGAGCGTTACGAGCTTGAGGCCGTCCATCACCGGCATGTTGATGTCGGTCAGGATCATGTCAACCTCTTCGGTCTGAAGTTTCTTGAGCGCGTCAACGCCATCCACCGCTTCAACGATTTTGCAGCCCTTGAAGCGCTTCAGGGAAAAGGAAATGAGCTGCCGCATGGTGGGCGAATCTTCCACGATGAGGAAGCGCAGACTGTCCATACTAAGCCCCTATCCCCTCTGTCCAGAGGTCGTCAGCAGGTCAAGGAAACCCTGAATCGTCGTCAGCTTTCTCTCCGACTGGGAGTAGAGCCGGCTTGAGAAAATGGCCGTGGCGGCGTGCGCGGCGAGAAGAGAAAACAGCTCGTAGTCCACCGCGGTAAAGGCGTCTTTCTGAACCAGCAGCTTGTGGATGTTTATGACGCCTATGACGTTCTCTTTTATTTTGAGGGGAATGCAGGCCATCGGATGCAGGAAATCAACCTTGTACCCGCTCCCAGCCTGGTTGATGTAGTAAGACTCGCCAGTCTTGACGACCGAGCCGATGACGCCATCACCGATGTGGACCCGCGGGAACTTGAAGTTCTCGTCGTAACCTTCGTGGGCCAGCACGCCGAGGTCGTTGGTTTTTTCGTCCAGGAGCATGATGGAGAATATTTCGGCCCCTATTAGGTTGATGATGATCTCCATCACGATGTGGAGCACTTCCTGGAAATCAAGCGTTGAATGGAGCTGGTATGAGGCGACGTAGAGGTTGGCGAGGTTGTTGTTCTGCTCCTCGATCTCTACGTAGCGCTGGGCAAAATCCTTGTTCTCGGCTTCGACGTTCTGGTAACGCCGCTCGATTTCGGTCTTTTGCGCTTCGAGCTGTTCAACCTTCTTCTTCAAGAGGGCGAGCTCCTGGGCGACGAGTGGATCGCTCGATGGCTGCCCCTGCAAATTGGCAATTTGGTACCGCAGGCGCTCGTTTTCCTTAAGGACGTCCTGAATAAAGTCCTTCTGCTGGTTGATCATCTGAAGGAACTCTTGGCTTTTTCGGAAAAGATCGCTGTGGTCGTCCACCCCATCGCCTCCGGGTGTTCATACTTTAACACAGGTAAAACCGCAACGCAAACGGATTTAGGTCAAGGCGCGGCTAAGAGGCCGTAGCGCCCGATCAGCGGCGGAATCTCGTCCAAAGGAACTACGTGGTCAGCCAGGCCGGCCTCGGCGATGACGCGTGGCATGCCGTAGATCACCGCGGTCTTTTGGGACTCGGCTATGGCTTTGCCCCCGGCAGCCTTGATTTCCTTGACCCCCTCAAGCCCGTCGTCGCCCATGCCGGTAAGCACCACCGCCAGGCAGTGGCTGCCGCATACCCTTGCAACGCTGCCAAAAAGGTAATTCGCCGAAGGGGCGAAACGGTCTTGAGGTTTTCGCTCCGCAATGACAAGGCGTCTTCCATTTTCATCGGAACGAATGCCCATTTGGCAGCCGCCTGGGGCTACGTACACTTCTCCAGGGAAGAGGACGTCGCCGTCCACCGCCTCTTTGGCGACTCGCCCTATGAGCGTGGAGAGCCTGTCGGCAAAGAGCCGCGTAAAAATTGGGGGCATGTGCTGGCAAACAAGAATCGGGGAAAGAACCTCCTTGGGAATCCCCGATAGAACCTGCTGAACGGCGGGAGGGCCGCCCGTTGAAGCGGCGATGGCGATGACCTCCGCGTTGTGTTCGCCTTTGGCTGTGGGCAAGGGCGCAGGCGCGGGCAACAGCGGGGCCTGGTTCACCCGTTCCTGAATCTTCTCGAACCGCAGGTGGGGGATTGAGAGGACCTTGGTCACCAGTTCTTCTTCTATGGCGCGCAAGCGAGGCGACGCGGTGCGGGATGGCTTGACGACAAAATCAACGGCGCCCAGGTCGAGCGCCTTGAAAACAGACCTGTTGCTTTCCCTTGACGAGACCACCAGCACGGGCATCGGCCTGTTTGCCATAAGCCATCTAAGGACGGCGAAGCCATCCATCCGCGGCATTTCCAAATCGAGCGTAAGAACGTCCGGGTTGAGCTGCACTATTTTTCGAAGCGCGTCTTCCCCGTCGAAAGCCTTTCCAACCACCTCGATATTGGGGCTGGATTCGAGGATTTCCGAAATGATTTTTCTGTTGAAGGGCGAGTCGTCAACGACAAGAACCCGGATTTTGCTCATGCCCCGCCCTCCTTTACGTACACAAGGTCCGTCGGAAGGTGTACCAGCTTGAATTTATCGGTCACTGAAATGAGGCTTTCCGAGTGGCCCAGAAGCAGATGGCCTCCAGGCTTGATTCGGTCGTAGAAGCGCTCGACGACTTTGGCTTTGACCTCAAGGTCGAAGTAGATGATGACATTCCTGCAGAAAATGACGTCGAAAGGGGCGAGCAGGCTGTAGCGCTCAAGTTCAAAAAGGTTGAACCTGCTGAAGGTAATGCCCTGCCGAAGCTCGTCTTTTACTCGCCAGCGCCCGGGGCCTGACTCCGTGAACCATTTTTCTTTGAAGGCTTGGTCGGTTGTCCTGAAAGAGTTTTCAGTGTAGACGCCTTCCCGGGCTTTGGCCAGAACCCTGGTATTGATGTCCGTGGCGTATATTTCGACAGCCGCGTCTCTCGTGCTTTGTGCCTCTTTAATGAGCATCGCCAGGGAATAGGGCTCTTCGCCCGAGGAACAGCCGGCGCTCCATATCCTAATGTGGCGCCCATTAGGCCTCCCCAGAAGGCCCGGAAGTATGTCGCGCTGAAAGCACCTGAGCTGGCGCTCTTCCCGCATGAAGTAGGTCTCGTTTGTAGTCACGGCGATGATTAGCGCATCCCACTCGCTCGAGCGGTCGGGGTCAAAGCGGAGGTACTGGTAGTACTCGTCGGCGCTTGCCATCTGCAGCGCCGCCAGGCGCCCCTCTATCCTCTTCTCGACGAAGAAACGCGACGTCTCATTGAAGTGGAGGCCGGTCTGGTCGTGGATGAGCGCGCATAGCCTGCGGTAGAGGTCGTCGCTCATCATGGGCGCCTGGGCGCCCGTCCCAAGAATGGCCATGGCCTCAGGAATTCTCCAGGTGCTTTATGATTTCTATCAGAATGAGCTTGGTTTGAAAATCAACCGACTGCGCCTCCTGCTCGATGAGTGGTATGTATGCCTTCCCAAGCGAGGTGAAGAAGGCGAAAGCGGCGTCCTTCATCTCCGGGTCCGTGAGGTAGTGAAGCAACCTGGGAACGGCCTCGATCGCCTTGAGATCCGTCAGTGCCTGGATGATGGTCTGTTTTACAAGCGCATCCTGGTCCCTCTCCATCTCGCGAAGGAGCGCCGGGATAAAGCGCCTGTCGCCCAATGAGCCCATCAACTGAATCGCGGAGGCCCGGATCTCCCAATGGTGGTCGCGCAGCGCGTCAACAAGGGCCTGATAGCCTTCCGGCCTTCCTGAACGGCCTACCGCTGCCAAGCTGGCGCGCCGTATCTCTGGAGATTCATCGGTTTTTGCCATCTGAAGAATATCCTGGAAAAGCGAGCCGCAACCCACTTGGGCCAGTCCCTTCAGGGCGGCCAGCCGCACTGGCATCTCGTCCTGCTCAAGCAGGACAAGAAGAGCCTTCGCCGTTTGTGGATCGGTGCTTTGGGCGAGAAACTGAGCCGACTCGGCCCTTACCCACAAATCCGGGTCTTGAAGCGCGCTTACCAGAAGGTCAGGCTGGCCGGCCAGGAGCTGGCGCCCCAACGCGGCTATCACGGCCCGCCGAACCTTGGCGTTGGAGTCCGCCAAGAGAGGCAAAAGGCGCGCGAAGCCCTCAGCGCCTCCCTTCGAGGCGACGAGAGGCACGACAGACTGGCGCACGACCGGGCTTGGATCCACGAGTCCAGGCAGAAGGGGCGCCACCTCCCCCTGGGCGAGGCCTTCGGCGATGAGGGCGTAGCCGGCCTTGCGAACCGCGCCATCCTCGCTGGCTATAAGGTTTTTTCCGGCCGCCGCGGCTTGCTGGCGCAAATCCGGCCGGCGGCGGCACAACGAACGAATAGAGGAGAGGGCGGTTTCATGGAAAGAGGATTCCTCGGAACGAAGCGCGTCCAGGAGCTCCTGCAGCGCCCGTGGATCCTCCATCTGCCCCAAAGCCGCGAGGGCTTCTGAGTGAATCTGAAAATCCTCTTCCCTGGCCTGCGACAAAAGAGGGATGACCGCTTCCCTGGACCCCGTGGCGGCCAGGAGTTGAATCAGAAGAATCTTCTGCTGTTGAGAAGAAGTCGCGTTCAGCCTCTTTATCAGGTGCGGCACGGCAGCCGCGCCGTAGCGGGATGCCGCTTGAAAAGCATCACGCTGGAGGTAAGGGTTATCTAGTTCGTCAAGAACCCTTGGCAGGAGGCTAAGGTCAGTCAGGGAGCCGGCTACAAGGAGCATTCCACGCCGCTCCGGAATTTTTGACTCTTGCCAGATGCTTTCGATCCTATCCACCAGTGGCAGCGGGAAGTGATCGCGCAGGATGCGGCCAATCTCGGCTTGATGGCTTGCAAGAAAGGCCTCGGGCATCTGGGCGTTGTATATCCGGCCGATGGTGTTCATCAGCTCAGGGAGGTGCGTCCTTGACTCAAGCGCGCGCTCAAGGACAAAGGGGATTACGCCGGGATCGGCCATCTTGCCGAGCGCCTTGAGAATCGCCTTCTGAAAACGGGCGGTATCGTACAACTCCATGAGTTTTTGCGCCGCCAAAGGCCCGCCTGTGTCGGCTAGCGCGTCAACGATGTGGAAGAGCACCCAATCGTCCCCTCGAGTCATGAGATCGAAAAGGACGGGAAGGTTGCCTGGATCCCTCAGTTTTCCGAGGCTGGTGATGGCCGCGCAGACGATGTTCTTGTTTTCGTGGCTCAAATAATAGATTAGGTGGGGCACGGAGCCCTTATCCGGTATTTCGCCAAGAAGCAGAATGAGCGCCAGCTTTACGTCAGGGTCCTCCTCAACCAGCGCCTCATAGGCGTACGGAAGGACGGGCTGCCCCAGTTTGACCAGGGCTTCCAGGGAGCTGTTACGCCTGCCAGCGTTGTCGGCGTCGTGCAGCCCCTCGATCATGAGAGGAATGATGTCCTTGGGCGCCTGTGAAAGAGCCGCCTCGACGGCGGCCTTGCGAACCCGCCAGTTCGGGTCTCCCAGGAGTTGAGGTAGGAGGGGAAGAGCGGCCGCGGAAGATTCCTCCAGCAGAGACAAGGCCGCTTTGCGGCGCTCCTCAACGTCGCTAGAAGCCGCCAGCTTGGCCCAATCCTCGCCCATACACACCCCCCTTCAACGTTGACGAAGGTAATCGGCCACGACCTGCCTAAGCAGGTTGCCTTTCCCAGGGTAGCGCTCTTCGATATAGCGGCGGCCCTCGGCGGCTTCGTCCGCGAAAAGACTGAAAAAGTCCTCCACCCGCTTGACCTCGGCCATGCGGGCGCTTTCGTAAACAAGGATGTCGGTGAGGACGATTCGAGCAAGCCGCGCGGCCCCTTCTCCCGCCTCATCTCCCCGTTCCGTCTCGTGAAGGGGAAAGTGCAGATGGTAAGTGAGCTTGTGGAGTATGGCGCCTTCGCTCCAGCCTTCGTCAATGTAATCGTCCGCCCCATAAAGCGATTCAGGGAGCCGCGTGTAACGCCTCGGGTTGTGGATCGCCCCAAGGAGAACAACCGTTTCCGGCCGAAGTCCCTCGTTCGACAGCCGCGTGATCAATTCTATGCCCATGAGTTTCGGCAGGTAGGGATTGACGAGGAGTAGCCGCGGCTTTTCCTTTGCGACCACCTTGAAGGCCTCTTCACCGTCCTCAACCACGAAAAGGTGCAGCTTCTGTTTCGTCAGCGTGCCCACGAGCTGCGTCCTGAAATCGCGCTGGATGTCCGCCAACACGGCTTTTATGCCGCCCCCGTTGCCCTTTATTTCGTGGGCGGCCTCCTGCGACGGCGCCACGAGGAACTCCTGGCCGCAACTCTTGCAGCGCACTCGCAGCAAGCGGCTTCTGGCGTCGGTGATCCGGTAGCGCTTCAAACAGCCCGGGCATTGTACTATCATGTCTCTCTCCGCGAGGAATCAAGGGCTAGAAAAAGAGGCAGGTTCAGCAGGGCCACCGTCCTGTCTCGATGGTGGAAGACGCCCTCGACAAATTCCTGCTCCTGTGGCAGGAAGCTCTCTGGAGGGGCCTCAAGCGCGTTCAGGTCAACCTCTACGACCTGCTCGATGCCATGGGCGTAAAGTCCGAAAAGTTCCTCTCCCAGGTCAAGGACGACGACCTTCGCCCCTTCCTCGCCGGCGTTGCCAGCAGGCAGCCCAAGGCGGGCAACTCCGTCCAGCACGAGGACGATGCGCCCGCGAAGGGAGAATATCCCCCGGACGTACTTTGGCGCGTGGGGTATGGGCGTGGCCTGTCGCGCGTCAATGATTTGCGAAACGTCGGATATGGGAATAGCGTATCGTCGCCCCGCCAGCCTGAAAATCAAAAGCTTTTCAAGGCGCGACGATGATGCCTCCGGCGCGTCCTCCAGGGCGTTCTCCACAGATCGAGCATCCTCCTGAGGGAGAGGATCAGGCGTAGGGGGCGCGGCTGAAGTAGCCGGTTGGATTAAGAGAGGTTCGCCCTTGGCGGCCGTGGGCTCGGCTGGTTTTGGCTCGCCGGGCTCCTGGGCTGCCTCGCTCTCCGTGGGTGCTTGAGCGGCGGCCGCTTTAGCCTTTTTTCTGATCTTGGCCAGGTCCACGAACACCTCCAGAAGAGCTTATTATAGAGAACGAGGGGCCAGTAAGCAATCACCTTTCGCCAAAGGTGCGGCGCAACTCAACGATGGCAAGCTGGGCGTGCCGCCTGACCGTGACCTGGCTGATCCCCATAAGCCTTGCCAGCTCGGCGTCCCCTATGCCGAGGACTTCTCGAAGGAGAAAAACCAGCCGGCGCGCTCTTGGAAGCCTTTCGGCCCACAAGTAAAGGTCGCGAACCTGCACCTGAATGCCTTCGACAGCCAAGGCGGGGAGATTGTCCGGCAGCTCTTCCAAAGACTCGTGGCTGCGCCTGTGGCTCGCAAGGTGGGAGTAGGTCCTTCGCACCGCTATTGTTCGAAGGAATGGCAGCGGATCTTCGTTTGGCCTTAGCCTTGGAAGAGCCCTGAAGAAACGGTAGAAGGTATCCTGGAGGATGTCCTCGGCGTCTTCCCTGGATGGCACCATTTGGAAGACGAGCCTGAAAAGAATGGGCGAGTAGGCTCGCACCAACTCCCCGAAGGCCGGCTCGTCGCCTGCCCTGGCCGCCTCCATCCAGCGATTGATCTCTTCCCCGTCGTGCACAGGAGTCAGTATAAGCTTGTATTTCCCCGGTTGTCCACCGCCACCACCGTGTAGAAGAGCGGCGGCAGGGCGCCCGAGTCGTCACAGTGGGTAACTGTCGAACCGGGAGCCGCCGAAGGCAGGGTCGCCAAAAACGTAGGGGAAGATGGCTTCACGTGGTCTGAAGAATGGCTCATGGGGTAGAAGCCGTAGAGGTTGTAGTGGTCAAGGAGAGACACATGGCCGTCAATTGTGGTGCCCACGGCGGTGAAGCTGATTTCCGTCTTCTGAGTCTCGCAAGATGCAACGTTGTCGGCCACCTTGAGGCTCAGTATGGGGGAGGGCGGCGAATTGGAGGCCGGAGAGCGGTTCCCTGATGCGTCCAGAGCGACGACCAGATAGGTGACCGTGCCAGCAAGAGAGGCCGCGCCGCTGTCGGGGTAGGTGTAAGTAGTGGCCGAACTAGCGGCTATAGTTATCTTTGCGTTTGGCGCGCTGGTTGAAACGGTGTCCAGGTTCCAGTTATATGAATTGACAACGCGGAAAATTTGAAAACTGGCCACTGTGCACGGCTGGCCGCCTACGTCCACCAACGGCTTTGACCAGGTCAGCACAAGGTCGTTGTTCGACCGAGTGACCTTTAAATCGGTGATCATTGCAGGAGGCCTTATAGCAAGGCGCAAGCCGGTAGGCATTCCGGTGGCCTCGGCGCTGTATCCGCTGGTCTTGTTAGATGTGTTTGTGGCCGTCAGGGCAAAGTAGTACCGGGTGTTGGTGGCCAATCCAGTCAACAGGGTGGTGGTGGTCGCCTTTGGATAATTCTGGGAGTTGGCGTAGTTTCCGCTGGATGTTCCCCACCAAAGGGTGTAATGGTCGAGGTCGCTTTCGCTGTTGGCGCTCCAACTGACGTTGAGAGAATCGCCGTTGCCGGTGTCGGTGGCCGCGAGGCCAGTAGGCGCTGCCGGTGGATTTGGGTTTAGAGGCGTCGCCGAGGCAACATTCGACGCTGGGCCCTCGAAGCTTCCCGAATCCACTGAGGTCGCGTAGTAGCTATAAGTGACGGTGTTCGTAAGGCCAGTGTCCAAGTACGAAGTCTGCGCGCCGGGGATGGATGCAGCTATCTGCGCCCAGGTTGCGCCGCCATTCGACGAGCGGTAGAGACGAATGTATGTGGCCGCGGGGGTGGGGGAGTTCCACGTCAATTGAACGGAGGCGTTTTGCGCGGTGGCCGCAAGCGAAGTTGGCGCTGGCGGCGCTGGCAACTTGAGCGCAAGCGAGGGGTCTCCTATCGTCACGTTGTTAAATATTCCACGGGTATCGGAGGAGGGAAGAGAAAAACGCGCCGCTTCAACGAGGTCGCCGTCCACGCGGACCTTGTACATGCCGAAAGCCTGCTGGAAAAAGGTCCCGCTGAAAGCGTCGTCCTCGGAAAGGTAGCCGATGGTTGTGTTACCGCAGGAGCCGATCGAGCCGCGGTCGGAGCGGGCAAAAAGGTC
>JAEMPZ010000259.1 GCA_022759065.1 Acidobacteriota bacterium
TCCCATGCAGCACAACCGTCGCCGAAGGCACCCCATTTCCATCGCGGAATTTCGGAACGTGCGGGACACCGTTATCTCCCAGTCTCGGGATTGGATAATAAAGCCATGGCAAGGTCGTCCGGAGATTGGAGGACCGCTTGAGCCTTTTGGCCAGGTGCAAGCTTGCCGTAGCCCCAGGCGGCGAAGAGAAAGGGCACGCGGGCGGCTTCGGCGGTGGCGGCGTCAACGTCGGTGTCTCCAACGTAAAATGAGGCTTCGGGCGAGGCCCCCAGCTTTTCAAGAGCAAAGAGCAGCATGGCGGGGTCGGGCTTGGCGGGCAGCCCCTCCTCGGCGCCGACGACGAATGAGATCTCTTTGTCCCAGCCGAAAGCGGTGACGATCTTTCTGGAGTAGTACCCCTTCTTCATCGTCACGACGGCAAGGGGCGCTAGGCTGGAAAGATATTGGAGGGCGCCATCAATGCCCGGAAAGGGGAAGGTGGCGTCAAGGTAGTGGCCGTCGTACCATTGCCGGAACTGGCGCGCCGCCTCGTCGCAGCGGCTGGAGTCCTTGAGAAAGGCGCGGAAGCAGTCGCGCAAGTGGTGGCCAATCGTCGCCACTAGGAGATCGTCCTCGGGCGCGGGCTCGCCAAGAGCTTCAAAGGCGTGGTGGAACGCCGCGAGCACGTCCCTGCGGCTGTCAATCAGCGTGCCGTCAAGGTCGAAAACGATTGCCGCATTCGGCATCAGCGCAAATTCCTTTCTCGCCTGACCCCTGACGCCTGACGGCCGATCCCTTCCCCCTAGCGCGTCTCCCTAGTAGGTTTCATCACAAGCCGGTAGAGAACGTATACCAGCGCGGCCATGGCGAGAAGTCCAGGCCAGCCTCCGAAAGGGGGCTCCTTGACGACCGCGAGGAAGTCGCCTTTGAAAACAGGCCAGATGCCCGCAAGCGTTATTGGAACGGCGAGGAGAATGCCCATCAGCGCTTCTCCGGAAATTAGGCCCGACGCAAACAGAAGTCCCAGCCTGTCGCCGCGCTCCCCGGCCTCTTTCAATCGCGCCGTCAATTCGGCGGAAGCGCCTTGTTCCCGTCTCGCCCTGGCGCGGGCGACGAAGTAGGAAATAAGCCCGCCGGCGAGAATCGGCACGGAGAGCTTGAAGGGCAGGTAAATGCCCACCGCCACGGCGAGCACCGGGGTCCGAAAGTTGCTCTGCCTCGACTTCAGGAAAAGGTCAATACAGATGATGCCGACGGCGATGAGCGCTCCGATGCTCACCATCGTCCAAGGCAGCCCGCCCTGAAAGACGCCGCGCGAAACGGACGCCATGAGGGTCGCCTGCGGCGCCGGAAGAGGGGACGGGTGCGCCGCGGTCCACGCGGCGTCAACGTTCATGGGGACCCCGACGCCGTACTTGAGGTTGAGCACTTTGAGCACCGGCGCAATGACAAATGCCGAGCTCAGCACGCCGAGAATCAGCATGAACTCCTGCTTCCACGGAGTCGAGCCGACGATGTAGCCAGCCTTCAGGTCCTGGAGGTTGTCGCCTGAGATCGAGGCGGCGCAGCAGACGACGGCGCCAATGAGGATGGCCGCCGCCGGGCCCGTGGCGCTTCCGTGGCCGAGGAAAAGCAACAATACAAGGGAGGCGAAAAGGATAGTGGAGATGGTGACTCCCGAAATTGGATTGTTCGAAGAGCCGACCAGCCCCGCCATGTAGCCGGCGACCGCCGCAAAAAGAAAACCGGCTACGATCATGATCGCCGCCATGACCAGGCTGATAAGCGTGCTTTCGACTACGAGGTGATAGACGAAAAAGAGCGGGACGATGGAGGCCACGGCGCAGACGATGACCCAAATCATGGGAATGTCCTTGTCCGTCCGGTCTATGGAGCTCCCCGCCTTTTCATCCCGCAGCGCGCGAAGGCCGCTGACGACGCCCGTGAGAAGCTGGTTGCGCATCTGGATGATCGCCCAGAAACCGCCCACGCACATCGCGCCGACGCCGAGGTAGCGAATCTGAGTGGCCCAGAGGGCCGTTGCGCCGTCAACCGCTCCAAGAGGCACGCCCTCCGGGGTCGCCGGCCAGCCGTGGGTGGCCGCGTAAATTGGGATGGCTATCCACCAGGAAATGGCCCCGCCGAGAAAAACAAGAACGGCTATGTTGAGCCCTACGATGTATCCGACGCCTAAAAGCGCCGGAGAAAGGTCGCTGCCGATGTAGGCGACGGCGTTGCCGGCTTTTGCCCCCAGTTCGAGCGAAGAGGCCCACAGCTTTAGGCCGGCCTCCTGGCAGAGTTTCAACGCCCCGCCGGCAAGGCCCGCTCCCATTATTGCCCCGAGGGAGCCCTTTTCGCCTGAAACACCGGCGGCTTGTCCGGCCTTCAGCACTTCAGCCGTGGCAATGCCCTCGGGAAACTTGATCTCCTTTGAGCTTTGAACCACCAGCGCCCGCCTCAAGGGGACGGAGAATAGCACGCCTATCGTGCCTCCCAATGCGCAAATCAGGAAAGTCTGCCAATAGTTGTAATCCTTCCAGAAACCGAGGATCACCAGCCCCGGAATCGTAAAGACGGCGGCGGCGGCGACTGCCTCTCCGGCGGACGCCGCCGTTTGCACTATGTTGTTTTCAAGTATGTTGCTTTTCTTGAAGAGCGAAAATACGGCCATCGAAATCACGGCCGCCGGGATGGAAGCCGACACCGTCATTCCGGCGAAAAGGCCGAGGTAGCCGTTGGCAGCCGCGAGAATTACGGCAAGAAGAATGCCGAGTATCAGGGCCTTGGCGGTGATTTCGGGAAGAGTCTGGTTTGAGGGGACTACCGGTGAATGGTTGCCCTGCCGTTCCTGGTTTGCCATGCGCTCCTCCAAACGGGCCGGACGCCCGTCATTTGATTCATTTCAATTGGGCTTCGGAGCCTTCCAGGCTGAACTTCTTCAGCCTGTACCTGAGCGTGTCACGCGTCAGGCCCAAGAGCCTCGCCGCCCTGCTCTGGTTGCCTCCGGCCCGCTTAAGCGCCTGCTCGATAAGGCTTCGCTCGACCTCTTCCAGCACGACGCCCTGCGGGGGGAGCTCGAAGCGCTGCTCGATGTCTTCCTCCGCCTGTCTGCCGATGATTTCCCGCGGCAGGTCATCAACGTCTATGACCTCTTTGTTTTCGAGGATCATGACCCGCTCGATGAGGTTCTTCAGTTCGCGCACGTTGCCCGGCCAGGAATATTCGGTGAGCGCGAGCATTGCCGAGCGGCTGGCGCCGAGAGTGTTCTTCTTGAATTCGCGGTTGTAGTGCTCTATGAAGTGCTTTACAAGAAGAGGAATGTCCTCGGGCCGCTCTCGAAGCGGGGGGAGGCTTATGGGCAGAACGTTCAGGCGGTAGTAGAGGTCCTTGCGGAAACGGCCTTCCTTCGCCACCTGCTCCAGGCTTACGTTCGATGAGGCGATCACCCTGACGTCAACCGCTATGTCCGCTACGCCGCCGATTCGCTTGAACGTCCTGTCTTCCAGGAGGCGAAGCAGCTTGACCTGGATGTTTTCGCTGATCTCGCCCACCTCGTCCAGAAATACGGTGCCGCCATCGGAAAGCTCGAAGATGCCCTTCTTGGTTCCACCGGCGTCCATGGAGCCGCCCTTCTCCTGGCCGAAAAGTTCGCTTTCGAGGAGCGTCTCCGGAAGGGCGGAGCAAGTAATGGTCATGAATGGTTTTTTCGCGCGGTCAGAGGCGTAGTGGATCGCGTTCGCCAAAAGGTCCTTGCCGGTGCCGCTTTCGCCCTGGAGCAGAATGGTCGTGGCGGACGACGTGGCGATCTTTCTCACGAGGTCGAAGACCTCTCGCATCTTCAGGTTGTGGCCGACCAGGTTGCCAAGGCCGAACCTCTCCTCGTGTTCCCGGCGGTAGCGTCCAAGCTCCCTCTTCAGCGCGGTCGTTTCGAGGGCTTTCTGGATAGTGACGAGGATCTCGTCCATTTCAAAAGGCTTGTTCAGGTAGTCGAAGGCCCCGAGTTTCATCGCCTCGATGGCGCTTTCCACCGTGGAGTATGCCGTCATCATTATCACCGGCAGGTCCCTGAAACGCTTGCCCACTTCACGAAGGACCTGAATGCCGTCCATGTCGGGCAGGCGGTAATCCAGAAGGAGCAGGTCCACCTGGGTTTCCTCAAGAGCTTTCAGCGCCCCGGCGCCCTTGTCGCTCTCAAGCACCCTGAAGCCTTCCTTCGTCAAGCGGTTCGCAAGGGACCAGCGTATAAGCTTCTCGTCCTCTACCAGAAGGACAGTCTCGTTCGCCATTAGACATTCCTCTTTTCGGCAGGCAGGCGGATGGTAAAGACCGTTCCCTTGCCTGGTTCCGACGAAACCTCGCACCAGCCCCCGTGCCCGCGGACGAGGCGCTGCACGATAGAAAGGCCAAGCCCGGTTCCCACGTGCTTTGTCGTGAAGAAGGGCTTGAACATGTTTGCCATCACTTCCGGAGGAATCCCCGTGCCGGTGTCCGCCACGGTCATTACGACGGAATCCTTCTCCGCCCTGGCGTCAACCGTCACGGTCCCGCCATCTGGCATCGCCTGCGTCGCGTTCGTCAGGAGGTTGGCTAGAACCTGCTGAATCTGCAGCGGGTCGGCGATAACGTTCGGAAGGTCCTCGCGGACAAGATTCTTGAAGGCGACGCCCGGGGAAGAGAGAGCTTCCTTGCAAAGGCCGACGGAAGCTTCCACGAGAAGGTGAACCGGCACCGGTTCGGTCCGAAGGTTGAGCGGCCTGGCGTAAGCAAGGAGATCTTTTACGAGGGCGTCAAGGCGGCGAATCTGGGAAAGGGCCTCGCGAAAGATGGCAAAGCGCGGGTCGCTCTCAACGTGCACGCGGCCCATTACCTCCATCGCTCCCCGAAGGCCGGCGATCGGGTTCTTTATCTCGTGGGCGATTGAGGCCGCCAGCCGGCCAAGCTCCGCAAGGTGTTCCGCCTCGCTGAGCTGGGCCTGCAGGCGCTTCAGTTCGGTAACGTCTTTCAAGACGTAGGAAACGCCGCGTTCGGCGGCGCCGGAAATCTCGGTTCGAGTCACCAGCAAGTCAATGGCGCGCCCGTTTCCCCGCACCGTATATTCGAAACGCTCGGAGGCCGGCAGGTCTCCCTGCGCGGGCAGGGCGGTCGTGTGTTCGGGCTTGAGAAACGTCTCAATGGGTTTCCCCAGGGCCTTGTCCGCCTGTATCCCGAATATCAGCGCGGCGCCCCTGTTCCATGAAGCGACGTGGCCTTGGGAATCAACCGTGATGAGCCCGTCCGTTGAGCCGTGGAGGAGCGAAAGCAGGTAGCGGTCTCTCGAAGCCACCTCTTTTCTGAGCGCCTCTTCGATGCTTATGTCCTGGGCGAAGCCCATCGTGCCGATGACCTCGCCGCGTTCATCCTTGAGAAGGCTTGCCGTGAGGCGCACCGGGACCGTCAATCCCTTCTTGTCGCGAAAGGCGGTGACGGTGTCGCGCACGAAGCCTTGTTCCCGCAGGGAACGGGTGATGCGGGCCGCCTCGGCTCGCCCGCCGACGTAATAGTCCGAGACGCGGGCGCCGAGCACCTCCTCCTCGCTCAAACCAAAAACGCGGCTTGCCGTGCGGTTGAAAACGGTGATGCGCCCCTCCGTGTCGGTCGCTATGATCGCGTTCACCGACGAATCGAGGATATTCCGGACCATCTCGCGCGTTCGAGCCAGGGAACGCTGCGTCTCCTGTTGAGAGGTAATGTCCAGAAATATCTGCATGACGTGCGGCCCTTTCACCGCGGCAAAAGTAACCGGGCGGACGAGCATCAGATAATCGCGCGTCGCGCCGGGAGCCCCGGTTTGAACAAGCCGCTGGACCGTTCCTTGGGCGATCTCATTCTCAAATTGGGCCGACTCCTTGCACTCCGCGCACCCGAGGCGCAGGACGTGGGCGCAAGGCCGCCCGACGGCGCGTTCGGGGGCGACCGCCAGCAGGTCGCGAGGCATTCCGCGGTTCATCCATATCACCTTGAGGCTGGAGTCCAGAAGGATTATCCCCACGTTCATCGCGGCGAGAATCTGATCGAGAATGTCCCATTCCTGCTGAAAACGGGCGGCGCCCACCTCGCAGGCTTCGAGTTGCCGCCGAGCCTCGGCTTCGCGCCTTTCCGCCTGCATCTGGAACGCGTCCAAGAGCCCGTAAAGCGCCTGATTGAAGGCCTGTTCAACCATGTCGCGAGCTTCGGTTTTTGACGCGAGCCTTGAACTTGCGATCCTCTTGAGGAGCGTTCGTCGCCCCGCTTCGAGCGCGCGCGCCAGGTCGGAGATGCGAAATCCCTGCTCAAGGCCATAGCCGGCGAGAGTCTCGCAAAGGGGTTGCATCGGCTCGGGCAGGCCGCCCTGCCATCCGGAAACGGCGCTCTGAACGCAGGCCGCTGTCATCTTCAAAAGGCGCGCTTTGTCAAAAGGCCTGAAGGAAGGGATCTCCGCTGGAAGCGCGCTGCTCCAGTCGAGCGCCCACCGCGCCTCCGAGCGCTTCAGCCACGAATCAAACGAGATGCCCGGCGCTTTAACGGCTGTCGGCGTCATCTCGCACCCAGCCGGGCTTTCGTTTCCCGAAAAAAGCGTCCAGCCCTTCTTGAATGTCCGCGCTCTCTCTGGCGAGGAGATTGGCCGCCGCCGCGGCTTCGAGGGCGGCGCGCAGGGGCATGCCGGACGTGTGCGCCAGAAGTTCCTTGGTCAGGGCCAGGGCGCCAGGCGCGCCGCGGGACAGGCGCCGAGCTTCCTCCAACGCTTTGTCAACCAATTCGTCACGGCTCGCGACGAGGGCGACGAGCCCTAGGGCGCGGGCTTCCTCGGCGCTGTAAGCGCGCCCGCTCAACAGCATCGCCCTCGCGGCGCGTTCGCCGAGCTGCCTCGATATCAGCACCGATACGAGTGCAGCGACAAACCCCACTTTGACTTCCGGGTAGCCGAAGGATGCTTCAGGCGCGGCCAGGATGATGTCGCAGGCGGTGGCAAGGCCGCAGCCCCCGGCGAGGGCCGGCCCGTTTACGGCGGCGATTATGGGAAGCGGGGAGGCGAGCAGGGCGAGGAAAAGAGCCTTGAATCTTTCAGAATCGGCCTGGTTGTCTTGAGGCGATGAGCCGCGCATCGAGCCAAGGACGGCGAGGTCCGCGCCGGCGCAGAACGCTTCCCCGGCGCCGGTCAGAACAATGGCCCGAAGCCCCCGTTGAGAGGAGGCGTCGTTGACGGCGGCGGTCAGCGCCATCACCATCCGCGGGTTGAGGGCATTGCGCGCCTCGGGCCGGTTAAGCGTCAATAAAAGCGTTCCGCCGATTTGTTCAAAGAGCAACACGTCGTCGGGCAACTTCGCTCCTCAAGTTTGAAATACGCCGGTTTTGAGCGGCGGCACGTCGGGATTCAGGGCGGCTATGTCAAGCGCCCTGATCAACGCTTCCCTTGTCCTGGCTGGCTCTATGATGGCGTCAATCCACAGCCGGGCGGCTCCGTACTTTGGGTCGGTCGCTTCCGTGTAACGCTGCCTTATTTCGAGAAGCGCCTGCTGCTTTTCATCTTCGGTGATGGTTTTGCCGTTTTTTCGAAGCTGCGAAAGCCGGATGTCCAGTAGCGTGTTTGCCGCCTGGTCGGCGCCCATGACGGCGTATTTAGCGGACGGCCAGGAGAAAAGGAATCGCGGGCTGTAGGCACGGCCACACATGGCGTAGTGGCCGGCGCCGAAGGAGCCGCCAAGAATGACGGATATTTTGGGAACTTCGGCGTTGGAAACGGCGTTGACCATCTTTGCTCCGGCCCTTATAATTCCCGCGTATTCGGCGTCCCTTCCCACCATGAAGCCGCTGACGTCGTGAAAAAAGAGAAGCGGTATTCTCTGCTGCGCGCAATCAAGGATGAAGCGGGCCGCCTTGTTGGCGCTTTCGACGTAAATGACCCCGCCTATTTCTACGGGTTTCCCCTTTTCCTTCATGTGGGTCTTCTGGTTGGCGACGACTCCAACCGACCAGCCGCCGATCCTGCAATAACCACAGACGATGGTGCGGCCATACTCAGCGCGGTATTCCGTGAAGGCGCTCGCGTCCGCAACGCGCGCGATGATCTCGCGAACGTCGTACTGCCCCGAGGATGATTCGGGGAAAATGCCGTATATCTCGTCAGCCGAATAGACGGGCTCCTCCGGCGTTTCGCGGCGAAACGCCGGAGGCGGCGGTGGAGCGAGGTGAGATGCGACTTCCCGGATGCGCTCAATGCACGAGGCGTCATCCTTCTCTCTGAAGTCAACGGTTCCGGAAACCGCGGCGTGTACCGTGGCGCCGCCAAGCTCCTCGGAGCTGATGGATTGGCCTATGGCCGCCTTAACAAGGGCCGGGCCTCCGAGGTAGAGCCCTGATCCATCCGTCATCAAAAGGGTGTCGCACATCACGGGGAGATAGGCGCCGCCCGCGACGCACGAGCCCATGATCGCTGCTATTTGGGGGACGCCCTGGGCGGAAAGGCGCGCGTTAAGGTAAAAGACGCGGCCGAAGTCGTCAATGTCTGGAAAGACCTCATCCTGGAGCGGGAGAAAAACTCCCGCCGAGTCCACCAGATACAGGACGGGCAGGTGGTTTTCCAGCGCGATCGTCTGGGCTCGTATGACTTTTTTCGTCGTCATCGGGAAAAAGGCCCGGCCTTCACGGTCGCGTCATTTGCTATGATCATAAAAAGGCGGCCCTGGATGAGCCCCGTCCCGGTGATCACTCCGGCTGCTGGCGCTCCACCCCATTCCTGGTACATGTCGTGGGCCGCGAAGAGGCCGAGTTCTTGGAAAGAGTCCTCGGAGTCCAGCACCAACGCTATGCGTTCGCGCGCGGTCATCCTGCCTTTTTCATGCTGCTTCTTTATCGCCGGTTCGCCGCCCCCTTGTCGCAAGATGGCCTCAAGGTCGCGGATTCGCCGAACCATGTCAAGGTTGGCGTCCCGGTTTTTTTTGAAGTCGAGCGAATTTTTTCTTGCCGGGGCAATTGCGGTTTGGAGTTTAGTCAAGGAGCCTCCTCCCGAAAGCAGTATTATAGCACCTTCGGCTCCCGGAGGGGTGCGGGGAATCCCGCTGCTTCAATAAAGGCCGCGGTTGATGATACGGAGCGATTTGGAAGTCCGGCCCGGGCGGGGGCCGCGTAATGATGGCCCCGGACTATTTTTTCCTGAGCGCCTGTTTCAGCGATTTAGCGGGCTTGAAGGCCGGGTAGATCCTGTCCGCCACTTTCACGGACTCGCCTGTCTTCGGGTTGCGCGCCTTGCGGGCCTTGCGCACGCGAATGTGAAAAGTGCCGAAGCCGGAGATAATAACATTCTCTCCATTTTTCAAGCTGGTGGAAATCAACCCCTTGCCGGGACGCGCGAGCGCGTCAATGACCGCGCGGACGTCCTTCTTCTGAACTCCCGTCACTTCTGCAAGCTTCTCAATCAACTCGGTCTTGGTCATGCCGCACCTCCCTCGATCGCACCGGAGTATAGTGCATTACCTTGCCATCGTCAAGGCTTCACCTTATGTCGCGCCGGACTTCGATGACGCCGGCGAGGCGGGATAACTGGCGCAGGATCTGGCTGAGGTGGGCTTTATCCCTGACCGCCAGGACGAGCTTTATCCGCCCTTCGCCGCCCCCCGTGAGCACCCCCTCGATGTGTCTGATGCCCGCCTTGTGGTCGGACACGACTTTGGTCACCGAGGCGACCATCCCCGAGCGGTCTTCAGTGTGGAGAGTTACTGGAACGTCGTGAAGCGCCGGGGCGTTCTCTGAAACCGGTTCCCAAGCGACCTCGAGTATCCGGTCAGGGTTATAGGAGAGCCTCTGTAGGTTCTTGCAGGTGGCCCTGTGAACGACCAGCCCTTTCCCGCGGCTGATGAAGCCGACTATTTCATCGCCGCGTATCGGCTTGCAGCACTTGGCCAGCGTGGTCAATAGGTCGCTCGCGCCCCTGACGATTATCGGCGCGCCCTTTGAGGGCTCCATGTGAGCTTCAACAAGCGCCGCCGGTATTGTCTCCTGATCGGCAACGAGGCGCCGGGCGATCGTCCGCGCGGCCACCTTTCCGTAGCCTATTTCGGCGTAAAGGACGTCCAGGTCGGCCAAGGCGAGTTTCTTCAAGAGATCCGCGACGCGTCCTGCTTCCTGCGCCTCTTTTAAGTGGACTTTGAGCCTGCGGCATTCGCGATCCAATGAAGCCTTGCCAATCTCTATGGCGCGCAATTTCTCTTGCTGGTTGAGCCATCCCTTTATTTTGCTTATCGCGCGGCTCGTCACGACACAGTCCAGCCAGTCTCGGGAGGGCTTGCCGCCGGGGCTTGTCACGATTTCAACCCGGTCGCCGCTGTTAAGTTTGGTCTTCAGCGGGACCAACTTGCCGTTTATCTTGGCGCCCGTGCACTTGTGGCCGATCTCCGTATGAACGGCGTAGGCAAAATCAATCGGAGTGGCCCCGTGAGGGAACGACATCACCGTGCCTTTGGGCGTGAAGACGTACACCTCTTTAGGGAAGAGGTTCACGCGGAGGTTTTGGACAAATTCCGCCGAGTCCTGGCTTCCCTGGCGGATCTCATCAAGCTGCCGCAGCCAGGCGATCGTCGCCTCTTCGTCCTCTTTTGTCAGGCGCCCTTCCTTGTATTTCCAGTGGGCCGCTATGCCGTTCTCAGCTTCAGCGTGCATCTGCCACGTGCGGATTTGAATTTCAAATGGCTGGCCGTTTGAACCTACGACCGAAGTATGGAGCGAGCGGTAGTGATTATCCTTGGGGATGGCGATGAAATCCTTGAAGCGCCCCGGGATCGGCTTCCAGAGCGTGTGGATGCCGCCAAGCACGGCGTAGCAATCTCTGACCTCCTCGACCAGAATCCTGAAGGCCATGTAGTCGTAGACCTGTTCCACGGCAATCGCCTGGCGCTGGAGCTTCTGAAATATGCTGTAAAGGTGCTTCGTTCTCCCGCGCACCTCCCCTTTGACTTGAAGCTCCGCCAGTATTTTCTCCAGGGTGGCCCTCGTCTCCTCCAGAAACCCTTCGCTGTAGGTTCTCTTGGCCGAGAGTGCGCTCGTAAGCCGGGCGTAATCCTCGGGGAAACCGTAGCGAAAGGAGAGATCTTCAAGTTCGGTCTTCATTTTGCCGAGGCCCAGGCGGTATGCTATGGGCGCGTAAATCTCAAGCGTCTCCTTGGCTTTGGCCGGGCGCTTCTCTTGCGGAAGCGCGTCCATGGTTCTTAGGTTGTGCAGGCGGTCGGCCAGTTTTACGAGGATTACCCTGATGTCATCCACCATGGCGAGTATGACCTTGCGAAGCGTCGCCCATTCGTTTCGCTCGCCGCCGGGAAGCTTTTCCTCGATCTTGGTCAGGCCTTCGACGATGTGCGCCACTTCATCGCCGAAGCGCTTTTTGATTTCCGAGAGGCTGACCGAGTGGTTGTCTTCGACCACGTCGTGAAGAAGGCCCGCCACGAGGGCCACGTCGTCCGCCTTCAGTTCGGCCAGGATGTCGGCCACGGCGATGGGATGAACCAGGTATGGTTCGCCGGAGTATCTAGTCTGCCCCTCGTGGGCCATGGCTGAAAAAAGGTAGGCGCGTTGAAGCAGCTTGTCGTCAGAGGAAGGGTTGTAAAGCTTGACCTTCTCTATGACGTGGTCTATTCGCGGCAGCATGAGCCGGCCTCTCCATGGTCTTATAGCATAAGCGTTTTCCCGCTTGGCGGCAAGGGCGGGCCAAATCGTTGACATGGTGCCTTCCTCTTCGTATAGTGTATGCGTTGGGTTAGGAGGTCGCCTTGAATACGCGGATCTTGGTGAGGGGATTGCTCGCGACGGCCGGCTGGTTCGTCCTCAGCCTACTCTTTGGGCTGGTGCTGCTTCCAGGCGAAGCGCGCGGCGCGAAGCTCTGGAGCTATCTGGCTATTTTGTCGGTCATCTTCGGTTTTGGCGCCGCGTGGTACGCCGAAAATCTTAGGCGCGGGTACCGAAAAAGGCTCGACCGCGTGATGTCGGCGATGGTGGCTGGCAACCTGGCGGCCGGAGTGGACCAGGAACAGTCGGGCCTCCAGGCTGATTTCCCCGTATTGCCGAGGCTTTTGAGGACCTTCAGGAACCTGATAGCCTATCTCCAGGGGACGAGCCACAACGTCTCAGAGGTGTCCGTTACTCTCGCGAAGAAAACCCGCCAGCTAAGCGCCGACGCCAACGAACAGGTCTCTTCGGTCGAGAAGGCAAACGCCTCCATCAAGCAGCTGGATCGCGAGATCGGCACCGTTGTCGAGCAGATGGACTCACTCTCCGGGTTTACAGAGCAGACGAGCTCATCCATCCTGCAAATGCGCAGCTCAATACAGGAAGTGGTTGAAGCCTCGCAGCACCTTGCTGAATTCGTTGACGAAATCGCCGCGAGCATGACCGAGATGGCCCGCTCCATCGAGGAGGTGGCCTCCCATTCTGACGGCCTTTCATCTTTCGCCATAGAAAACGCCTCCGCCATGGTTGAAATGGATGCCACGACAAGCCAGATTGCTGAAAACATCAAGGAGACGGAGGCGCTTTCAGGGCAGGTTGCCAGGGTGGCGCAAGAGGGTGGAAACACAGTCAAAGATACCGTCGGGGGACTGGAGAAGATACAAGAAGCCGTCGAGGGCACGGTCAAGGCCATTGAATCCCTGGGTTCCCGGTCGCAGGAGATCGGCAAGATATTGAAGGTGATCCGAGACATAGCCGACCAGACCAACCTGCTCTCCCTTAACGCCGCGATAATCGCCGCGCAGGCTGGGGAGCACGGGAAAGGCTTCGCGGTCGTGGCCGAGGAGATACGGGAGCTCGCTGAACGCACGGCGGCTTCCACGGCGGAGGTCAGCGAGATCGTCAACGCCATCCAGAAAGAGGCCACGGCCGCGGTGCGCGTTACCAGGGAAGGCATGGACCGGGTTCAGGAAGGAATGGCGCTTGGGAAGGCATCCGAGGAGAGCCTGCAAAGGATCCGAGAGGCGATCGGGCTGGCAGCGACCAGCATCAGCCACATAGTCAGGGCGGCGGCCGAGCAGTCCAAGAGCTCGCGCCAAGTCACTGAGGCAATCGAGGAGATGACAAAGCGGGTCGAACGGATCTCCGTGGCCACCCGCGAACAGGCAAACACCAGCCAGATGATTTTAAAGAAAACGATGACGATGAAGGAACTGACCCAGGCGGTGCAACAGGCCGCGACGGATGAATCCGCCGGCAGCGATACGATCAGCCGCGGGATGGAAAGGGTTAGATCTTCAGTGGAAACAAGCCACCAGGCGCTTCTAGGCATGTCAAAGGCCAGCCAGCGCATGGTGGAGGCGGTGCAGGTGATATCGGGCGCGAGCATGCAGACCCACGGCAGCGCGCGCGATCTCGCTTCCGCCGCCTCCCTTTTGAGGCAGGAATCGCTTCTCCTGGCCGAAAGGCTTGGAGGATTTGTCCTCCCCGCGCCGAACCGGGGCGGACAGCTAACGATTGGCTTAGTGGCATACAACTACAACCTCGACCCGGCTTTTGCCAATAACGTCAGGGACGGCCAGCTTTGCCACGCCTGGGGGGAAGGGCTTTTGAAATTCGGCGACGACACGCGGCTGCTTGCGGGATTGGCTGAATCGTGGGAGGTCAACTCGGAAGGGACGCTCTACACTTTCCACCTTAGAAAGAATGCCGTTTTTCACAACAACAGGCCGGTCACGGCGCAGGACGTGCTTTTCTCGTGGCACAGGTCCTTAAGCCCCAGGTTGACCGGAAGCTCGCAGTGGTTCCTTTCCGCGGCTGAAGGCGCGCTGGAGTACATGGAGGGAAGCGCCCAGAAGATCACAGGCCTCAAGGCGCCGGACGACCGGACGGTTTCGGTCAAGCTGAAGGAGCCGGTCGCCTTTTTCCTTTACATGCTGACGACGCCGGAGGCGTTCATTCTTCCGAGGGAAGCAGTGGATGAACAGACCCTGCAGATCACGCAATACATCGGCTGCGGGGTTTATAAAGTGGCCGAAACCTCGAGGGAAAAGGTCACTCTCACGCGCTTTAACGGCTACTATGACCAGTCCGTGGGCTTTGCCGACCGGGTCATTTTCGACTACGGCTCCGCGTCGGAAGGAGAAGTGCTTGAGGGCCTGCGAGAAGGCAGGCTCCACGTCGCCCTCTCGCTCTCCAACGAGGCTCTTGAGGATTTGCTCCAGGACCCTGCTTGGGAAAGCAACACCGAGTCTACGGTGCTGCTCAACACGCAAATCGTCGCCGTCAGAAACGACATGGCGCCTGGCAACATCAAGGAGTTCAGGCAGGCGCTCAATTACGCCGTGGACCGCCAGGGGCTGCTTTCCGGTTATGCCCACTCCAGGGTGACGCCCGCAAGGGGGATATTGCCCCCAGGGATGCTTGGATACCGTTCCGACAGGCAGGGTTACGCCTATGATCCCGATAAGGCCAAGTGGCTCTTGGGCCGCGCCGGTTTCCAGGGAGGCCTTGACCTGGCCATCCAGGTTGACACGAGCCGCCAGTCGCAATACCAGGAGTTTCAAAAGCTCGTCACCATGTTCGGCGACGTGGGCGTGAGGATCAAATTGGAACCCTTGAGCCACGAAGCCTTTGAAGCCAGAAGGCGCCAGTCTGGCCGGCCGTTATTGTACTCGACCGGGTGGTATGCCGATTTCCCCGACCCGGACAATTTCTTCTACGTGCTCTTCCACCGCAAGGGGGGCGACGCGCTGGACCTGCGCTACTCCAACCCGCAGCTCGATGAGATTATTGAAAAGGCCCGGCGCTCGCTCGACATGGACGAGAGGACCGAACTTTACCACCAGGCCGAGGACATCGTAGTCGAGGAAGCGCCCTGCGTCTTTTTATACCACAACTGGGGACGCGTCCCATTCAGGCCGGAAGTGATGGGCATGAAGCTCTCCCTCACGCCGCCACTTTTAAGGCCAGAGCACGTATGGCTCGCCGGCGCGGGGAAAGAGGGTAAAGGGTGAAGGGTGGGCGTTAGAAGTTAGACGTGGAGAGTTATGAGTTAAGAGTTAGGAGTTATGAGTTGAGGTGCTAATATTTTACCAACTCAAAACTCACAACCAATGCTATTACCGCGCATGGAAGGGCATATTTCACTCTCTCACCCTCTGACTTTCTCACTTTCTCGCTTCCTTACTCAAACCGGAATCGCTTGAGCGCCTTGGGGTTGACGTATATCTGAAGATTGTTTGAATTTGGGTTGAGCGGCGTCACGAAAAACCCTCTTGAAGGGGCGGCTTCCAACGTGGCGATGCCCATCAAAACCTCGCCGTCAGTGAACTCCATTCGCACTTTTCTCCCAGGAACCGCCTGGTAAATAAGTGGCGGAGGCGGGCGGTGGGTATTTTGGCTGTCCGTGACGAACTGCTTCACGAAGCAGACCATCTTCACCGCGGACAATTCAATGGTTCGCATCGGCCCGTCGCATTCAGTAACCATGATCCGCTCATCCGATGGCAGGAAGTTGTCCCCGAAAGCTTTCAAAACCGTCCCATCCAGAAAGCGAATGACCATCCTGTCGTCAAACATCAGAAAGTGACCTAAAGGGCACAGTCTACACCTCGCCGAACGCGGGGACAAGG
>JAEMPZ010000270.1 GCA_022759065.1 Acidobacteriota bacterium
AATTCGCGCTACCGTCTGCCGTCGTTCGTCGTCTTTGCTCTTTCATCTATCATCCTTCATCTCTCATCTGTCCTTTGTGCCTTGGTGTCTTGGTGGTGATTATTTCTTCTTCCTTCGCAGTTTCGTCTGGAGCTTTTCCATCGTCACGTAGAAGACGGGGGTGACGAACAGGGTTAAAAACTGCGAGAAGAGAAGGCCGCCGACGACGGCGAGGCCGAGTGGACGGCGCGATTCGGCGCCAGCCCCAAGGCCCAGGGCTATCGGCAGCGTTCCAACGAGGGCGGCCATCGTGGTCATCATGATCGGCCTGAACCTTATGACGCAGGCTTCGTAGATGGCATCAATCGGAGCCTTGCCCTCCTTGCGCTGCGCCTCCAGGGCGAAGTCAATCATCATGATTCCGTTTTTCTTGACAAGGCCGACGAGCATTATGATTCCGACGTAAGCGTAGATTGAAAGGTCCACCCTGAAAATGAAGAGCGTCACCAAAGCGCCGAAGCCGGCGAAGGGCAGCGCGGAAAGGATGGTCCACGGGTGGATGAAGCTCTCGTAGAGAATGCCGAGCACCATGTAAATGACGAGAACCGCGAGGAGCAGCAGCCATCCCAGCCCCTTCATGCTCGACTGAAAAGCCTGCGCCGTGCCCTGGAAGCTGACGGTGAGCGTCGCCGGCACGAGTTCGGCCGCGATCTTCTGCACCTGTGCCACCGCGTCGCCCAATGAGACTCCGGGCTTCAAGTTGAACGACACGGTCACCGACGGAATCTGCCCGGTGTGGTTGATAGAGAGGGGGCCTCGGTCCTCGCTGAGGCTGGCTACTGATGCGAGTGGAACCAGCGCGCCGGAGGTTGATGGGACGTAGAGCAGCGAAAGCGCCGACGGGTCCTGCTGGTACTGCGGCTCTACTTCCAGTATCACCTGGTAAGTGTTGTTCGGGGCGTAAATGGTCGAGACCTGCCTCGAACCGTAGGCCGTGTAGAGCGTCTCCTCAATGGCCTGGGCGGTCACGCCGTAACTTGAAGCCTTGTCGCGGTTGATGCGCACCTCGGCCTGAGGGTTCTTGATTTGAAGGTCGCTCGTGACGTCGGTCAATCCGGGAAGCTCATTCAGCTTGCCTTGCAAGAGAGCGGCGTACTTGTATAGTTCGGATGTGTCCGCGCCCTGCAACGTGACCTGGTAGAGGCTTTGTGAAGAGCGCCCTCCGATCTGAATCGGCGGCGGGTTTTGGATGAAGGCCATCATGCCAGGAACCGACATCAGTTGCGGCCGGAGCCTGGCGATCTCCTGGTCCACGCTGAACTTGCGTTCGGACCGCGGCTTGAACCGGATGAAGCAGATGCCCTGGTTGCCGGCCAGGAAACCGCGGCCCCCGGCGGTCGAGAAGAAGGCGTCAACGTCCGGGTTGGCCTGGACGATGCGGTTGATCTCCTCCTGATGCCGGATCATGTCCTTGTAGGAGATGCCCTCCTTGGCCTGCGTGAAGACCATCGCGCGGCTCGCGTCCTCGCTCGGCAGAAAGCCCTTTGGTATTATCATGAAGAGCCAGCCGGTCAGCGCCAGGATGATTCCCGAGAAAATCAGAATCAGCTTTTGGCTATCAAGCGACCAGCGAAGGCCCTTCTCGTACCACTTGAGCATCCAGGCAAAGGCCTTTTCCGAGACGTCGTAGACCTTCCCGTGGTGGACCTCCGACTGGTGTTTGAGAAAGCGGCTTGCCAGCATCGGCGTCAGCGTCAATGATACAAAGCCCGAGATCAGGATTGCCGCGCCTATAGTGACGGCGAACTCGTGGAAGAGGCGGCCGAGAATGCCGCCCATGAAAAGAATCGGGATGAAGACCGCGACAAGCGAGATGGTCATGGAGAGAATCGTGAAGCCTATCTCCTTCGAGCCGTCCAGCGCCGCTTCCATCAGCCCTTTGCCCATCTCCATATGGCGGACGATGTTCTCCAGCATGACGATCGCGTCGTCAACGACGAAGCCCACCGCCAGAGTGAGGGCCATCAGGGAAAGGTTGTCGAGGCTGTATCCCATCAAGTACATCAGGGCGAAAGTCCCGACTATTGACATCGGCAGCGCCAGCCCCGGAATCACCGTGGCCGAAGCGTTCCTCAAAAAGAGGAATATGACAAGCACCACAAGGCAAAGGGTGAGAAGCAGCGTGAACTTGACGTCGCTGACCGAGGCCTTGATGGATTCCGAGCGGTCGTAAAGCGTCTTCAGGGTGACGGAAGCGGGAAGCTGGCGCTCAAAAGTGGGAATCAGGTCTTTGACGGCCTGGGCCACGGCGACGGTGTTCGTCCCAGGCTGGCGCCGGATGGCCAGAACCACCGACCGCTGGTTGTGCTCCTTGTCAACGTACCACGCCGTCGTCTTGTCGTTCTCGACGCTGTCGTACACGTGGCCAAGGGCTTCGAGGCGGACGGGCTGTCCCTCCTTGTAGGTGACGATCAGGGGCCTGAACGCTTCCGCGTTCTCGAGCTGTCCGCTTGCGAGGACGGTGTAGGCGACCTTGGGGCCGTAAAGGGTCCCGGTCGGCAGGTTGACGTTGCCGCTGCCTATCGCCGATGAAACCTGGCTCAGGCTGATGCCCTTGTTGGCGAGAGCGTTCGGGTCAACCTGAACGCGGACGGCGTACTTCTGCGAGCCGTACACCTGTACCTGAGCGACTCCGCTCACCATCGAAATGCGCTGGGCCATGAGCGTCTCGCCGTACTCGTCAACCTGGTACATCGGCAGGGTGGGCGAGGTAAGAGCCAAATATAGAATCGGCTGGTCGGCGGGGTTGACCTTCTGGTACGAGGGCGGCGTGGGCATGTCCTGGGGCAGTTGTCCCTGGGCCACGGAAATGGCCGACTGGACGTCAAGGGCCGCCGCGTCCAAGTCGCGGTCCAGCGAAAACTGAAGCGTTATCGTGGTGGAGCCCAGGTAGCTCGTGGATGTCATTGAGTCAATGCCGGCTATCGTCGCGAACTGCTTTTCGAGGGGAAGCGCCACGGCCGAGGCCATGGTCTCAGGGCTCGCGCCAGGCAGGACGGCGCTCACCTGGATCGTCGGGAAGTCCACGTTGGGGAGGTCGTTGACCGGGAGCACCCTGTAGGCTCCGATGCCGAAAAGAAGCAGCGCCAGCATCACGAGCGTCGTCATTACCGGCCTTTTGATAAAAACTTCCGAGATGTTCATGCGCCGCCTCTTGCGCGCGAGCCTTTTTCGCGCGTCATGGCTTGGAACCCTGTCCCTTGGAACCAGAGGACTCGTCCATGCTCTTTTTGATCTCGACCTTAGCGCCAGGGAATAGGCGAAGCTGCCCGTCCGTGACGACCGTCTCGCCGGGTTGAAGTCCGCTCAAGATGACGGCTCCCGAAAGATCCTTCTGGCCAACGGTGACCGGCCGCATCTGGACGGCCATCTCCTTGTCCACGACGAAAACATAGTCCCCCTTCTGGCCGGGCTGAACCGCCTGCGGCGGCACGACTACGGCGTCCTTGATGGTCGAGAGAGTCACGGCGACATTGACGAACTGCCCTGGCCACAGGACCTTGTCGGCGTTGGGAAAAACCGCCTTCAAGAGCACCATGCCGGTCGAAGAGTCCACCTGGTTGTTGACCAGAACCAGCTCGCCCTCCGTGGCCTTGCCTCCATCCGGCTGGGCGGTCACCGGGACTTTGCCGGAGGCAAAGGCGCGCTGGACTTCTAAGAGCTGATGCTCGGGAACGGAGAAGGCAACGAAGATGGGCGTGATCTGGTTCAAGACCACGAGCGGAACATCGTTGGCTTTTATGAGATTGCCCTGTTGGACAAGCAGGTTGCTGGTCCGGCAATCCATCGGGGCGCGGATCGTGCAATAGGCCAGGTTGAGCCTGGCGTTGTCGGCCGCGGCCTCATCCGCTTTCACCGAAGCCTTTAATGACTCCGCCTGCGCCACGGCGTTGTCGTAATCCTGGCGCGTGACATAATCCTTCTTCACCAGTTCTGCAAAGCGGTTGGCGTTGGCTTCGGCGCTTTGGGCCTGCGCCTTGTCGCGAGCCAGATTGGCCTCGGCCTGCCTCAGCGCCGCCTGGTAGGGGCGAGGGTCAATAGTGAAAAGCGGATCGCCCTTTCTGACGTCCTGACCCTCCTGAAAGTGGACGCGCTGAAGTTCCCCGCCGACCTGGGCTTTCACGCCGACGGAAGTGTAGGGCTCCACCGAGCCGATGGCCGATAGAATTTGGGGGACGTCCTTTCGCTGTGCCTGAGCCGCCGTCACCGGAACAGCCGGTGGAGCGGCACCCTTCTTCCCGCCTGAACAGCTGGCCAAAAGGATCAAGGCCGTCGTCACGGCCAGCGTCGCTAGCAAGCGGGCTTTTATCTTGGGTCGCTTCATGGGGTGGTCTCCTTAGGAACAACGGTTGGGACGGCGTTCTTCAGATTGGGGTCGTCAAGCGACAGCGAGCCGGTGTCATAAGCGAGCTGCGCTGCCGACGTGAACCAGTCGGAGCGGGCCTCTACGCTTTGAGCCCTCGCGTTTTCAAGGGCGCTCTGCGCCTGCAGAAGGTCGAGGATAGTGCCCACTCCCTCCTTGTAGCGCGCCAGCGCCACCTCGTATGATTTGGTCGCGCTCTCCATCAGATCCTTTGAAGTGTCCAGCCGCTGGCTCGCGGTTTTGAGATTGTAGTAGCTCGACCAGACCTGCAGAGCCACCATCTGTTCCTGGCTCTTGAGAGACGCGTTCGCCGCGTCCATGTCCGCCTTGGCCTGCAAGAGGTCGTAGCGGTTCTTGAAGCCGGTAAAAAGTGGGACCCTTACCTGGACGCCGATGTTGTAAGTGTTCCCATAGATATCCCTGTTGTCGTAGTAAGTTCTTCCCGCCGTGCCGGTGGCTGAAAGCGATGGGTACGCGTGGGACCTGATGCTTCTTACGCGCGCTTGGGCCTGCATCGCCCGCGACCTGGCGGCCGCCAGGTCCGGCCGGCGCCGCTGCGCTTCATCGAGATATCGCTCCACCGCTTCGGAAACGGCCGTTGACGGCGGCTCGCCTTGCGGCAAAGCGACGTCGTACGGCGTGTTTGCTGGAAGGCCCATCGCCGTGGCGAGCGCGCCTCGAGTCGTTGCTATCTGGCCGGTATAAACGTCCACCATGAGCTGGGCCTGCGACTTGGCCGTGCGCGCCTGCAACACATCGGCGATGGTCGCAACGCCGACCGAATGGCGCGCTTCAGCCGCTTCCAGATTGCTGCTCGCGTCCTTGAAACTCGCCTGCGCGGCGTCCAAGAGTGCTTTGGCGTTGACGTAGTCGTAATAGGCCTGCTCGACGCCAAGGATGACCGACTGTATAGCGGAGTTGTGAGACCAGTCCGCCGCCAGCAGCGCCTGGCGCTTCTCCTCCACCGCCGCTTTGCGGCCGCCGAAGTCAAAAAGAAGCCACGTCAAATCAGCCCCGTAGCCGTAGCTTTGCTGAAAATAGGCGATGTTCCCATTCGCGATTGACCCCTGGGCCTTGCCGAAGGAGGCCGACGCGTCCAGCTCCGGATAGTACTGCGACTTCTCGCTTCCGTAGGCCGCGGCGGCTGACCGGGCCTGCGCCCAGGCCTGCGCGGTGAGCGGGCTCTGCCTGAGAGCCACGTCCACGATGTCGGCTAACGTCAGCGACGATGCTCGCGCCGCTATCTCCGCTGGAAGCCCGGCGGGTGCGGCGCTTAGAACACTTGGACTTGCAACCGCCTGGGGCGGAGGAATCCACGGCACGTTGGCCGCCGGGGCCGTGCCTGGCGCGCCGTAGACCTTCGGAGGATTGTGCGCGCAGGCCGACAGAAAGAGCAGCGCGCCGGCGGCGGCAAGCGCCGTCGCGCGCGGCGCGGGGCGCGTCAAGCTTTGCCTCTTCAGCATATTCATCTCCTTGGCCCAAATTCCGCGATGGACAGTCTTGCCTTTGGCGGTGCTGGCCGGCACTCGCTATTTCCTTGCCGAAACTCCATTAAAGAAAATGTCGAGAAGCAGGCGGGCGTCCTTTTCAGGATCGCATGATGACGATGCAAACAGCCGCTGGCTTGCAAGCGCTATGTCAGCTTCCACGAACATGGCGGCGGCCTTGGCGGCGTCCACGTCCCGAAACGCCTTGCTATCAATGCCATCATTAATCACCGAGGCGACCTGTTCCACGAAAGAGCGGTACGGGTCGCTTTGGCGGCGCTTGGCAAACGATTCGACTATCTGGCGTTGCCACAGGAGAACCTGCAGAAAATCGCGGTGCTCATCGAAGTAGCCAACGTGGCGAACTACAAGCTTCACGAGCTTTTCGCGCGGCGGCAGGCTGCTTTTCAGAAGCTCCGCCAGCTCTTCGCGTAACGGGCGCAGCGCCTCCTCTTTCATGGACTCCAATAGGGCCTTCTTGTCATTGAAGTACAGGTAGAGCGTGCCCTTTGCAAGGCCCGCCTCCCTGGCAACGCGCTCCATGGTAAGCGCCCGCGGCCCGTGCTCCGAAAGCAGCCTGACGGCGGCATCACGAATCGCCCTTCGGGTTGGTTCACGCCTCTCCATCTTGAGCTTGGGCATCAATGCCACTCCACGCAATCCGGCCGGCCCTCGACTGACCGGTCGGTCATTCTATAACGACACAGATACCGCGTCAATTTCCAGCGGTCTTCCATTTTGTCTGTTTTTTTGGCATAATGTGGCCATGGCGAAAACGGAAGATGCCAGTTCCTCTTTCTGGCGCTTCAGCGAGAAAGACAAGGCCACCGGGCGAGTTGTCACCGCCCTGAGCTTGTGTAGCTTTGTTTTCATTGTGCTTGCCTGGTGTCTGCTGCCCCCGGGAAGCCACTGGCCGCAGGGCCTTCTGCTGGGCTTGATAGCTTGGGGGGCGATTGCGCAAGGCATAAGGCTTTGGGGCGGGCTTTTCACTCTCTCCCTTGAGCTCGCCGTCTATCTGTATGCCTTTCTCACTTACGGCCTTGGAGCCGCGCTCCTCGCCCTTCAGGCCGCAACCACGTTCACCATAGTTTACGGCTTGGCAGGCCAAGCGGCGAACCGGAACATCTTCTTCGTTCTCCGGAAGGCGGAGAATGTCTTCGTTTTGGGGACGGCGCTGGTAGCGGCGGCTTATGCATACACGAGGGCCGGGGGCATCCGCCCGCTGGACAGGTTCGGCTTTCACGAAGCCCTGGGGCTCTTGTGTTTCTGGGCCGTCTTCACGCTGGTTAATAACATTCTCTTTCTTCCGCTTGACTATGCCAGCGACAAGAAACATTTTTTCAGAAATTTCCTTCGCGAAGCGACCGCCGACGGTTTTCTCCACGCCCTTTCGCTCCTTTCCGGGAGCGGGTTCGCTCTCATCGGAACGATTATGGGCCTTTTTCCGGTTTTTCTGCTGCTGCCGGTGTTTGCCGTCGCCATCATGGCGCTCCGCCACGCCATGGAAAACCGCCAGGTGCTGGCCCGGCAGCTCGATCTCCTCACGCGCCTGAACCAGGGCAGCGCCTCGCTCCACCAGAGCCTGAACCTGAAGACGGTCTTGGACGAAACCGAGCAGGTATGCCGGAACCTGTTCGACGCTGACACTTACTTTCTCGCGCTTCTCGACGAACGCACCATGCAGATGGAATATGCCCGTGCCGTGGACCAAGGCCGCGTCCTGCGGCTCGAGCCGGCCAACTTAGCCCAGGGGCTGACCGGCCACGTGATGCGCACTGGGCAGGCACTCTTTATTAACGATATCTTGAGAGAGTCTCCGTGGAACTCGATGGTGCGCCGCGAGGGGGATCCCAGGCACAGAATCCGCTCCATCATGATGGCGCCTCTAATTGCCAAAGAACGTGCCATTGGAGTCTTGTCGGTTCAAAGCATCTCGCCAAGCGCCTACGAGCCCTTTCAGGCCGAACTCTTCCTTTCCGTCTGCCAGCAGGTGGTCACCGCCGTCGCCGCGGCGCGCCTTTACAAACGAGCCACCGAAGACGGGCTGACCAAGCTTTACAACAAGAGCTTTTTCGAGGAAAGGCTGGCCGCTTGCTTGGCCGAGGGCACGCCGTTCGGCCTGGTTTTCATGGACTGCGACGACTTCAAGTCCATTAACGACCGCTTCGGCCATGTCGCTGGAGACCAGTATCTGGAAGAGCTTGGCAAGCTCATCGGCAACCTTTGCAGGGCGCAGGATATCGCGTGCCGGTACGGGGGCGACGAGTTTGCCGTCTTGCTCCAGGGCGCCTCGCGCCAAGATACCATAAACGTGGCAAAGCGCCTGGCTCAAGCCATTGGAACGTTGGAGTACGCCACGCCTCAAGGTGGCGCCCGAACGACGGTGAGCGCCGGTTTCCTCGTGGCCGAGGGCCCGGTAAAGCTCGTCCCGCTCGACGACGTTATACGCTGCGTGGACGCCGCCCTCTACCGCGCCAAGCGGACCAAGAACGCGGTGGAGGAAGCGAGCCTTAAAACGGATAGCCTTTATACCCCAGCTTCTTGAGCGCGGCCTGCAGCGACTTTTCGAGAATCTCCAGGAAACGCTTCGCCTGTGAGCGGTCAATTATCAGCGGCGGGCAGATGCGCAACGTGTTCGGCCCAGCTCCCAGCGTCAGCAGCCCGTTCTCGAAGCAGCAAAGCTCGATCGCGTCGCGCAGTTCCGGGAAGCGCTCCTTTTCCGCCCTGTCCTTGACAAACTCCACCCCTATCATCAGTCCCTTGCCGCGCACGTCGCCTATGACGTCATACTTGGCCATCATTCCCTTGAGCTCATGCAGCAGGAATTCGCCCTGGCTTTGGGCGTTTGCCATCAGCTCGTCCTTGACAAGGCGCAGCGTCGCCCTGGCGGCGGCGGTTGAGAGGGGGTTCCCTCCAAACGTGGAGGCGTGGCTCCCTGGTTTCCAATCCATTATGGCATCGGGCGCGACGCACGCCGAAAGAGGGAGGCCGGAAGCAATGCCCTTGGCCAGGCAGACTATGTCGGCCGTCACTCCCGCGTGCTCCATGGCCAGAAACTTTCCGGTGCGCCCCACGCCCGATTGCACCTCATCGGCCACCATCAGAATGCCATGTTTGTCGCAGATCTTGCGCAATCCCTGGAGGAACTCCGGCGGAGCCGGGACGTACCCGCCTTCTCCTTGAATGGGTTCCACGAACAAGGCGGCGACCTCCGAGGGGGGGACAAGGGTCTTAAAGACGGTCTCCGTGATAAATGTGAGGCACTCCATCTTGCACTTGCCGTAGGTCTGGCCGTAGGGGCAGCGGTAGCAGTAGGCGTACGGGACGTGCGTCACGCCGTCCATCATCGGGAAAAAATGCTCCCTCTGGCCGGCCTTTGACGCGGTCAGCGCTAGCGCTCCCGTCGTGCGCCCGTGAAATGCCCCGTAAAAGGCGATGAACCTTTTCCGGCCCGTCTTGTACTTGGCCAGCTTGATGGCGCACTCGATCGCCTCCGCACCCGAATTCCCGAAGAAGACCCTTTTGGTGCCCTTCCCTGGAACAAGCGCGGCCACGCTTTCAGCCGCCTCAACCTGCGCCGTGTAGTAAAAATCGGTCCCGCTGATGTGAAGCAGGCGATCGGCCTGGTCTTTGATGGCGGCCACCACCTCGGGGTGGCAGTGGCCGGTTGAAACAACCGCGATGCCGGCGGCGAAGTCGAGGAAAGCGTTCCCATCCGGGTCTTTGACGATGGCCCCGCGCGCCTCCTGGGCAACCAGCGGATATCCTCTCGTATAGGATGGCGAGACGTGTTTGGCGTCCCTTGCTATTAGTTTTTTGGCCTTGGGGCCAGGAAGTTCGGTCACTATGGCGGGCATGGTGGGAAAGTCAGACATCAAATCCTCCTCGAAGTGAAAGGCTTTTTGCGCCCTTGGAGTTTATGGTCAGATATTCTCGGCTATGTCTTTGCGATAATGCATTCCCTCAAAGCGTATCCGCTCGGCGGCCTCGTAGGCCCTGCGCCTGGCGGTGGCCACGTCCGACGCAAGGGCCACGACGTTCAGCACCCTTCCTCCAGAGGTCAAGAGCCGCCCGCCTTCGCGCTTTGTTCCGGCGTGAAAAACGAGGACGCCCATGCTCTTTTCGGCTTCAGCCACTCCGGTGATTTCGCGGCCCTTGGGATAATGTCCTGGATACCCTTCGGAACAGAGGACCACGACTACCGAAGACTCCTCTGACCAGGACAGTTCCAGGTCCGACAAATCGCCCCTGGCGCATGCCATCAGGACGGGAAGCAGGTCGCTTGAAAGCCGGGGCAGGACCGCCTGCGTCTCCGGATCTCCGAAACGGCAGTTGAACTCAAGCACCTTCGGGCCCGACTCCGTGAGCATCAGCCCGGCGTAGAGCACGCCGCGGTAGGAAGCGCCCTCCTTCGACATGCCCAAAAGCACCGGCTCGATTATGTTCTTCAGCACCTCGCCCTGAAGCGCCTTGCTCACTCTCGCGCTCGGGCAATAAGCGCCCATTCCTCCGGTATTCAATCCCTCGTCGCGGTCCAGCGCGCGCTTGTAGTCACGCGCCGCGGGCATCAGAAGCGCCCTCTTGCCGTCGCAGAAAGCCAGGACCGAAACCTCCTCGCCGCGAAGGAACTCCTCGATTACGAGCGTCTCCCCGGCTCGCCCGAACTCTTTTCTTTCCATTACGGAAGCGATGCCCTCTTTCGCTTCGCTCGCGTCGTTGCAGATCAGCACTCCCTTCCCGGCGGCAAGCCCGTCCGCCTTGAGAACCAACGGGAATGGCCCTTTATAGGACTCAAGCCACGAATTGGCGGCGCCGGCATTGTCAAAGGCCCAGTAGCCGGAAGTGGGAATGTTGTGCCTTTTGCAGAAGTCCTTGGCGAACCTCTTTGAGGCCTCGAGCCTCGCGGCTTGGCGGTTCGGCCCGAAGACCTTTATTCCTTCAGCCGCGAGCATGTCGCTGATGCCCATGGCGAGTGGCACCTCGGGGCCTACTACCACCAGGTCCGGCCTGCTTTTGGCGGCGTAGGCCGCGATGCCCTGAACGTCTTCGGGCAAGATTGGGACGGCGGCGCAAAGGGGAACGACTCCCCCGTTGCCAGGAGCCCAGTCAAGCCGGCTCAAAAGCGGCGACTGGGATAGCTTCCACGCGAGCGCGTGCTCCCTGCCGCCTCCGCCAATTAACAAGATGCGCATGTAAAGCTTATCCCAAAATGGGGCGCGGCTCCGTCCTAACTCTTAGGACAGGCTTCAAGCCGGCGCCGTAGTTTCCTATGATAAAGCCGAAAAGCCGTTTGGTCAACTGCGAGAGCCAGGTTTTTCGCGCGCTTGGGCATTTCACGCAGGCCCCGCCGCCACGCGGTTGCGGCCGGAGTTTTTCGCCTTGTATAGAGCGGCGTCCGCGGCCCTGACCAATTCGAGCCCGCTGCTGACAGGCTTTGGGAAGGCCGCTATACCAAGGCTGATGGTCACAGTGACCTTGGTCGCCGCGTCCACCGAAAACGGCGTGGCGCCAACGTGCAGCCTCACCCTTTCGGCGACTCTGGCGGCTTCATCCTGCGGGCAGGCGGGAAGTATCGCGGCGAACTCCTCTCCGCCATAACGGCAGACGGTATCCACGTCCCTGACGGCGGCCCTGAAGCGCGCCGCGACTTCGCGAAGAATTGAGTCTCCAGCGGGGTGGCCGTAAGCGTCATTTATTTGTTTGAAATGGTCAATGTCGGCGATGATTAGCGAGACGACGGTCCCCTCCCGCTGGGAGCGCCTCAGCTCCATCCTTATCTGCTCGTCAAAGTGGCGCCTGTTGAAAAGCCCAGTCAAGGCATCCTTCAGCGCCATTTCCGCGTTAAGCATGTTGAGAAGAGCGAGCTCCATCAGCGCGCCTGTCTGCCTGGCGAAGAAGGCCGCCATGGAACGGTCCTGTTCGTGGAACGGGCTTGCCGAACTCCCGACGATTCCGAGGACGCCGATCGAGTCTCCCGTTCCGCGAAGCGGAAGAATCAGCGCGACGCCCTTGTCGGGGAAAAACTGCTCGCCAGTGTACAAAAGCGGCATCGCGGTTTCCTGGCCCGCGGCGCCGTCGAGGTAGAGCGGCTCCCCTCCCTTTGTCAAGACCCAATAGGCCCAGGTCGCCCGCTCGAGGCGGTCAAAAGAGGTGGGCGCTTCAAACCCCTTGGTCACGAGGGCGTGGTACTGCGCGCGCGTCGAATGGATGACGCCAAAGCCCGCGCGCGCCGGCACAAGGTCGAAGAGCGCGTCGAGGGCTGACCCGGCAATTTCGACCGGGTCGGCCTGGCGCAGCATCCGTTCCAGCCCGGCCGCTACCCGCTCCTGTCTCGCCTGCGAGCCCTCAAGGCGCTCGACATGCGCGAAGACCGCCTCAAGGCCGGCCAGATAGAAAGCCGCCTTCGACGCGGCGGCCTGTTCCCGCGCCTCGAATGGAGAACCGCTTTCGCGAAAGAAAACAAGCATCCCGCGAGTTTCCCCGCGCAGCCCCACGGGTGAAAAGAGCGCCGCGCACGGGCCCTGCGCTCCCTCCAGAAAAGGAAGCGCTCCCGGCTGCACTGGATCGGCGGCCAACTCCTTTCCGGATTCCATGGCCAGGCCCAAAAGCCCCTCGCGCGCGGCGAGCTCCCTGCCTCGCAGGACGCGCGTGGACGCATCGGCGGCTATCACTTTCCATCCCCCGCCGGGGGCTCTCCCAAGAAGGACGGCGCCACGGGCCGCGACAGAGGTTTTTGCCAGCCCCAGCAGCTGAGCGGCAAGGGCCACCCCGCTTGGCGGGCGATGGCCCTCCCCGACGCTCGGATCGCTTCCAAACGGTTCGCTTAGAGCTTCCGCTTTTTTGGGCTTCTTCAAGCGCCGCCAAAGAAGGCCAAGCCCAAAGCCGGCTGCCAGCCCGGCCGCGGAGGCGGCCCCAAGCCAAACGAAACCTAGCCCCTCCATAGCTTCCATGCTCCAAAAGCGGCCGCGCCGATGCAGGCCCCGATAAAGTCATGCCACAGGTCAAGCAGGTCGGGGACGCGGCCCGGCACAAAGGCCTGGTGCATCTCGTCGGAAACTCCCCATATCGCGCAAAGGCCAACCGTTAGCGCGAGAAGCCCGGCTGAAGTCCTGCCGGGCCTCCCCTGCTGCAAGGCCCGCGCCAGGAGAAAGCCCAGGACCGCGTACTCAGGATAGTGCAGGAAATCCTGGTTGATTCCCTTGGGAACCGGCGGCGAGCTCATGGAGGAGAGCGCGAAAATGAGGCCGAGGTAGAGAATCGGCGGAAGCCAATAGGCGACGAACCGCCGCCATCTCATCACGCGGTCCAGTACATCAGCCACGCGAAGGCGACGGAGCCAAGAGCCATCCAGCCGAAAGTCTTGACGGCCGATTTCCAGAAGCCGGCACGGTCGCGATGGTTGACCGTGGCGAAAAACAGCGCCACCAGTACTGAAAAGACAACCATCGAAAGAACGTGGTCCGGGATCATCAGCTCTTCCGCCCTATGGCTATGTCAAAGGCATCCATCATCAGTAGCATGTTCATGAGCCCGGCGGTTACCAGGAAAGTGTTGCCATAGCCGAACATCACGCCCGTGACCCTCGCCTGCTCAAGAGCGCCGAGGCCCAAAAGCCGCCCGAGCAGGTACAAAAGCCCGCTTCCCGCCTCCGCGATTCCGCCCAACCTGAAGAGCCAGTTCTCGGCGCGCAGCGGGAAGAGCGCCCCGTCAAACAAGAGGCCCGATAAAAAAGTAACGGAGACGATGGCGAAAAGGGCAACGCCGCGGCCCCTCCGTCCCAGCAACCAATGGCCCAAGCCGGGCGCCAAAAGCGTAAGGAGCGCGGCGCCGTATGCTCTCCCCCGGGGTACGGCCTCTTGAGCCATTTTACTCTTCTTTGACTACGTGGAGCTTGATGGCCGGGACCACTTCCCTGTGAAGCCGCAACTGCACTTCGTAGTCGCCCAGCTTCTTCACGGGCTCGCGCAACAGGATCTTCCGCTTGTCAATTACCAAGCCCTGCGCTTCCAACAGGTCGGCGATGTCGGTCGGCGTGACCGAGCCGTAAAGAACGTCCTGGTCCCCGGCGCGCTTTGCGACGGTCAGCTCGATGGCGGCAAGCCGTTCCGCCAACTGCTCGGCCTCCTCTTTTGCCTTGACCTGTTTAACCTCGTACATGCGGCGTTCCTGGGCGAGGAGCTTTTCCGCCCCGGCGCTGTGCTTCATGGCGAATCCGCGGGGGAGCAGGTAGTTTCTCGCGTACCCGTCCTTGACGTTCACCACCTTGCCACGGGCGCCCAAGTTGTCAACGTCTTCCTTTAGAATGACCTTCATGGGACTTCTCCCTAATCCTGGACGAACGGCAACAAAGCAAGGTGCCGCGCGCGCTTGATGGCAGTCGTGAGCTGTCTCTGGTGAATGGCGCAAGTCCCCGAAATCCGCCGGGGAACGATCTTGGCCCGTTCCCTGATGTAGCCCTGGAGAAGCCTGATGTCCTTGTAATCTATAAAGGCCACTCCGGAGTCGCAGAACTTGCAGTATTTCTTCCGCTTGAAGAGGTAATCCTTCTTATAGAAGGTCTTCTTGCCGTCCTTGCCTCTGCCTCTGTCGTCGCTCATGGGCCGCCTCATTCTAAATCCAGATCTTCGTCGTAGCTGCCAAGCTCTCCCGAGTCGAAGCTCTCGTTCTTCTTGCGCTTGGCGCATCGAATTTTCATGCGCTCCGCGGTGCGCATCTCCTCGTCGCGACGCACCGTAAGGAAGCGCATTACCGACTCGTTTATCCTCAGCCTCGCTTCAAGGCCGGAAATGGTGTCCTCGCGCTCGGAGTCGAACTCATAGAGGACGTAGTATCCCTCCTTGAATTTGCGGATTGGGTAGGCGAGGTTCTGCTTGCCCCAACGGTTAACGGCAAGCTGCTGGGCGCCGAACCGCTCCACGAGTTCCTTCTCGACGCCGGTCAACGTCTCTTCCAGCGCGGTTTCGCCTAGATTTGGCGGCAGAATTACAACAGTTTCGTAGTGACGCATCGCTCCTCCTCATGGCCTGAGCCCCCGCCCCCCGTGGGCGGAGGAAGGAAGAAGTGGGTATAGTACCAAAAAATGACCCCCGTGTCCAGCCTCGTGGCCGCCGCGGCCTTTCTAGGCTGGGCCGTCCTCGGGCGCCTGCACGCGCCGCGCCTTTTGCATCACCTTCTAACCCCAATCTTCGCCGCCATGGCCGGCTCGCTCTGGTGGTGGATATCAATGAAGAGCAGTCACTGGTACTACAGCCTTCTCCACGGCATCGTCTGGGGAAGCGCCGTCGGCCTGGGAGCCTGGTCGGTGTACGGGGAGCGGCCGCAAGATGGCGTGGTGAACCGTGACAAGTGACTTGTGATTGGTGGCTGGTGACCAACC
>JAEMPZ010000056.1 GCA_022759065.1 Acidobacteriota bacterium
CTGACTTTCCTCCCTGACCTCCCTGTCCTCCCTGTGAATCTTCCCTTGGTGTCTTGGTGCCCTGGTGGTGAATCTTCCCGCGCATGAATGCGGTGCCGGTGTACCGGCGTTTCGCGTTAGGCCATTGACAAATAAGCCCTTTTCGGGCATAATCATGGTTTCTTGTGGAGGAGGTCCCGCATGCCTTTTGCCCTACTCATGGCCCAACCGCAGGGCGGCGCGCAGAGCAACCCGATCGCCGCGTTCCTGCCGCTCCTGCTGCTGGTAGTCGTCTTTTACTTCATGTTGATCAGGCCGCAACAGAAGCGCGCCAAGCAGCATCGCCAGATGATTGACTCCTTGAAGAGCGGCGACCGCGTTTACACCGCTGGAGGCATGCGCGGCACGGTGGCCGCCGTTGACGGCGATACCGTGGTTCTTCGCGTGGCCGACAACGTCAAACTCACCTTTAACAAATCCGCAATCGCTGGCGTCTTTCAGGACGGAAACCAGTCTTAAGGGGGGCTCATGCGTTCCAACCTCACGTGGAAAACCGCTCTTGTCCTTCTGGTCACTGTTCTTTGCGTCTTCTTTTTCTACTTCGACTCGAAAAAGGGGTTCAACCCCAAGGGTAATCTGAAGCTGGGCCTGGACCTCAAGGGCGGAGTCCACCTTGTCCTTCTGATGAACACGGACGTCACCGTCCGCAACAAGATAAACAACGACATCTCGGCCATCAAGGACGAGCTCGCCAAGCAAAACGTTCCCGTCCAAAATGTATATCCTTCGGACAAGGGCGCCGCCATAACGGTTGAAGGCAACGACCCCAACCTGGGCGTCAAGCTTCGGGGGATGGTTGACAAGGACCTTTCCTACTACAACTTCGACGCCCTGGGCTCCGGCAAGTTCTCCCTTGAGATGAAGTCAAGCTATGAGAGCGACCTCAGGGAGAACGCGATCGCGCAGTCCCTCGAAACCATCAGAAACCGTATTGACAAGTACGGCGTCTCCGAAACGGCAATCCACCGCGAGGGGATGCGCTCCAACAAAATCGTGGTCGAGCTTCCCGGCGTCGAAGATTCCACCGAAGTGAAGATCCTCATCGGCAAAGCGGCGCAGCTCGGGTGGCACCAGACCGTCGAACCGGTTAACGGGGCTCCCACGCGCGACGCCATTCTCAAGCAGTATGGCGGTTCGCTTCCCCCCGACATCGGCATTTTCCAGGGCTCGCCCGACAAGTTCCAGTCAGAAGTTTATTTCGCCCTCAAGAAGGTCCCCGTCGTCTCTGGCGCCGACCTTACCAACGTGCAGGTGGGCGGAAACACCTTCGGCCAGCCGGTCGTTGATTTTCAGCTTTCCGCCGTCGCTGGACAGAAGTTCAGGGAGTTCACGCGGGCCCACGTTGGCGACCACGCGGCGATAGTGCTCGACGACATGGTCATCTCGAACCCGACCATTAATAGCGAGATCGGCGACAGGGGGATGATCGAGGGCAACTTCACCCCCCAGGAGGCGAAGGAGCTGGTTCTTCAACTTAAGTCCGGCGCGTTGCCCGCCATTCCGGAGTTCGCCGAGGAGCGCCAGGTCGGCCCGAGCCTGGGCCTTGACAGCATCAGGAAAGGCGCCTATTCCGGCTTCATAGGCATAGCCGCGATTTTTATTTTCATGATCGCTTACTACCGCCTTTCCGGCATGAACGCCATCGTAACGCTGGTGCTGAACTTCATCATCTTGATGGGCGTCATGTCCACCTTCGGCATGACTCTCACGGTGCCTGGCATTGCGGGCATCATCCTGACAATAGGCATGGCCGTTGACTCGAACGTCCTCTTCTTCGAGCGCATCAAGGACGAGCTCATTGACAAGAAGCCCGTCGTTACAGCCATAGCCAACGGTTTTGCCAAGGCGTTTCTTACCATCATTGACACCCACATGACGCAGTTCATTTCGGCCCTGATACTCTTCCAGTTCGGGTCGGGGCCGGTGAAGGGCTTCGCCGTGACGCTGGGCGTGGGCCTCGCGGCCTCGCTTTTCACATCATGGTACGTGTCGCGCTTGATCTACGAGATCGTCCTGGAGATCAGGAACCGCCACGCGAAGACGCCGGTGACGACGCTTTCGATCGGGCCGATCCACTCCTTCCGCGGCACCAACATCCCCTTCATGAAATACAAGCTGGCATTCCTGGCCGCCTCCTTGATCCTAATCACCCTGGGCCTCTGGAGCCTCTTCACCCGTGGCCTCAACTGGGGAATTGACTTCAGGGGAGGCCAGGAGGTCCAGGTCAGGTTTAACTCGCAAGTAGACGCGCGCAAGATCGAGGAGCAGCTTAGAAAGGCCGTGCGCGCATCGCTGACGGTCGTGCGCTACGGCCAGCCGCAGGACAACGAAATACTCGTCAGGCTCGAGGCCAAGGACGCTTCAGGAAAGCTCTTGAGCGAGAGCGAGCTTGCTCAAACGCTCTCCACGATAAGGGCCACGCTGCGCGACCCGGAGACGAGCGCCGCGATCTCGAGCGGGAAAGTTGACCTTAACCAGAGCACCGCCAAGGACCTCGAGGATTTGATTCTCTCCGGCATCAACTCGGGCAGCCTGGCTGGAACAGCCGAAGGCGCGAAGTCGCTATCTCAGGCCGTCATGGAGATCAAGAAAAATGGTGGCGGCATCATCCCCTCTATGGATGCAATCAAAGGCGCGCCCGGGATGAGCGACAACATGATGGCGTACCTCCGAAGCAAGGCTTTCGCTGGCAACTTCGCCATTTTGCGTACCGACACGGTTGGCCCAACGGTCGGCGAGGAGCTGAGAGTAAAAGCCATCTACGCCGTGCTTGCTTCGCTTGTAGGCATCCTTTTGTACGCGTGGTTCCGTTTCCAGTTCCGTTTCAGCGTCGGCGCCATTCTCTCTCTTGTCCACGACGCGCTGATCGCCATAGGCTTTGTTTCCCTCTTCAACGTTGAAGTGAACCTTCCCACCGTCGCCGCCCTGCTTACGCTGCTTGGTTACTCCATCGCCGACACCGTGGTCGTCTTCGACAGAATCCGCGAGCACATGCGCGCGACGCGAAAGCAGGAGGACGACGCGCTCTTTGACAAGGCCATCAACGAGACGCTGTCGCGGACGCTCATCACTTCCTTGCTCACCTTCTTCGTCGTACTCGCCATGCTGCTGTGGGGCGGCGAGGCCATCTACTCCTTCGCCTTCGTCATGACCGTCGGCATCATCGTGGGAACATACTCGTCCATTTTCATCGCGAGCCCATACGTGCTTTGGTGGAACTCGCTTGGCTTGGAGAAGTATTTCGCGAAAAAGGGCCCGGCTCCCAACAACAGGGGGCAGCGAAAATAGGCGCCGCCTTTTGCGCGCTTCAAAAAGAGCCGCTCTGGTGAGCGGCTCTTTTTAATTTGGCCCTCCGCTTGAAACCGCTTGCCAAAAGATGTTATCTTTTTGGGGGGGAACGAACAATGGCCGAGACAGCGGCTGAGAGTTACATCGTCAAGTGCCCGCGATGCGGAAACGCCTTTGACGCCGCGGCCGCCGCATTTTGTTCATGCCTTACGACGGTGCGCACGCCTTGCTGCCCCCATTGCGGAGCCTGCTTTTGCTCCTTGCCCAAGGCCAACCTTCAAGCTTTTTGGTCCGGCGCTCCACCTTCCATGTGGGCGAAGCGGTTGCGGCGGCACTCAAAAAGCGGTTCCTGTCAAGCTTCTTCGGGCTTCTTGGACCTGCGCCGTCCGCTGGTGCTTGTCGTGGACGATGAGTGCGACACCCTTTCCGTCGCCCAACGGCTGGTGCGCGGGTTTGGATACGGCGTGGTACCCGCCGAGGATGGCCAAGAGGCCTTCGAGGCCGCCGTGCGGTTCAAGCCGGATCTGGTGCTGGCCGATGCCATGATGCCCAAACTCGATGGGCGCCGGCTCTCTCTGCGCATAAAGAACACCCCCGAATTAGCCAAGGTGAAGGTCGCCATAATGACGGGCCTCTTCACCAAAGAACAGCACAAGACGGAAGCTCTCAAGGAATTCAAGGCTGACGCATATCTCAGAAAGCCCGTAAGGGCGGACGAACTGAAGGCGCTGCTGCTCGCGCTTCTGGGGCCACCGGCAAAAGAGCCCGCGCCGGCATCGTGACATCCCATCCAGCCTGGTGAAATAGAAGGCGCCTTTCCTCCGTTTTAAGAGACGCCCGTTGTGGTGGAGGAGGGTAGCATGCTGGTCTTGACGGAACAGGCTCAAAAAGCAGTCGAGGAATTCCTGAAGAAAGAGGAAAAGAGCGGTTACGCCCTGCGCGTTTCCGTCGTGGGCGGCGGATGCAGCGGTTTTCAGTATGATCTTTCCCTGGCGGACAAGCCCACTGATGACGACGAGATTTACCGCTTCGGAAACGTGGCCGTGTTCGTTGACAAAACGTCTCTTTCGTTTCTAAAAGGCACGACCATTGATTACGTTTCCGGGCTCTCCGGCGAGGGTTTCGTGTTTGAGAACCCGAACGCCCTCTCTTCGTGCGGCTGCGGCCATTCGTGCGAGGCGTGACGCCTATTCTTCAATTATCTCCCCGCCGGCCATTTCATCGGCGGCGCGCTTCGCTATGGATACCACCTTGTCGCCGCTTTCGAGGGAAATGATCCTGAACCCCTGCGTCCTGCGCCCGACTTCCGATATTCCCTTTGCTGGGGTGCGTATAAGCTGGCCTTTGGCTGTGATGACGACCACCTCGTCATCTTCGCGGACGTAGAGCCCTCCGACGACCTTTCCGTTCTTTGGCGTAAGTTGAATGTTGATGATTCCGGAGCCAGCGCGGCCCTGGATGCGGTAGTGGCTTAACGGCGTCCGTTTCCCGTAGCCCTTTTCGGTCACCGTCAGAATGCCGCCCTCTTGCGCCACAGCCTTTCCCGCCCCTTCTTCGTCAAAGGATTCGATTACCGTGCCTGCAAGGATTTCCATCTCGACGACCTGGTCGTCTCCTTTGAGGCGAATGCCTATGACGCCCTGGCTCGTCCTGCCGGAGGGGCGCACGTCCTCTTCGTGGAAAGTTATGCAATGCCCTTCCCTCGAAGCCAGGAAAACGTGGCTCTTGCCGTCGGTTATGCCCGCGCCAACAAGTTCGTCGCTCTCCTTGAAGGTCATCGCGATCTTGCCGTTGGAGCGAATGGAATCAAACTCGCTCATCGGCGTCTTCTTTACTATGCCGTTTTTCGTGGCCAGCATTAGGAAGTGCTCGTCGTCAAAACAGCGCCTGGCCGAGAGAAGGCCCAGGATTTTTTCCTCCGCGCCGAGGCTCAAAAGGTTCACAAGCGCCCTGCCGCGCGCCGAAGTGCCCGCCTCCGGAAGCTCGTAAACTTTCAGCGAATAAACCTTCCCCTGGTTGCTGAAGAAGAGGAACCGGTCGTGGTTCGACGCCACGAAGATGTGCTCCAGGAAGTCGTCCTCCCTGGGCGACATTCCCGCCCGCCCCTTTCCGCCGCGCTGCTGGCTCCTGTATTCCGCCAAGGCCGTGCGCTTGATGTAGCCGCCGTGGGTGACGGTGATCAACATTTCCTCGTCCGCGATCAACTCCTCTATCGAAATATCGCCTGTGTCGTCCACGATCTGGGTGCGCCTCGGGTTCGCGAAATCCTCTTTAATCTGGCGCATTTCGGAGCAGATGATCGTCTTGACGCGCGCCTCGCTCTGGAGGATTTCCGTGAGATCCTGAATCCGCGCCAGCACCTCGCGGTACTCGGAGAGTATCTTGTCTCTCTCGAGCCCGGTAAGCCGCTGCAGCCTCATGTCGAGAATAGCCTTCGCCTGCGCCTCGCTCAGCGAGAAACGGGACATCAGGCCGTCGCGGGCCGCGTCAGGGTCGTTGGCGGCCCTTATGAGCGTTATCACCGCGTCAAGGTTGTCCAGCGCGACCGTAAGCCCCTCCAGGATGTGGGCGCGCTCCCTGGCCCTGTCGAGGTCGTACCGGGTTCTTCTGAGCACGACCTCCTTTCGGTGCGCGATGAACGCCTCTATGACGCCCTTGAGCGTGAATGTCTTCGGCTGGTTGCCGGAGATGGCCAGAAGCTGCACGCCGAAGGTCGCCTCCATCTCGGTGTGCTTGTAGAGCTGCTTGAGGATGATGTCCGAGATCTCCCCCCTGCCCAGCTCCAGAACGACGCGGATGCCCTCGCGGTTAGATTCGTCGCGGATGTCGGTTATTCCCGTAACCTTCTTTTCCTTGACGAGGTCCGCGATTCGCTCTATCAGATTAGCCTTGTTGGTCTGGTAGGGCACCTCGGTTATGATTATTGCCTCCCGGTCCTTCCTGCTTTCCTCTACGTGCGCCCTGGCGCGCATTTTTATCACGCCGCGGCCCGTCTCATAGGCCTGGCGGATGCCGTCCCTGCCAAGGATTATGCCGGCCGTAGGAAAGTCGGGCCCCGGTATGTGGCGCATCAGTTCGCCGGTCGTTATCTCAGGGCGCTCTATCATCGCCACCACGGCGTCCGCAACCTCCCCGAGATTGTGGGGTGGTATGTTCGTCGCCATGCCCACGGCGATGCCCGACGAGCCATTGACGAGAAGGTTTGGAAACATGGCCGGAAGGACCGTGGGCTCCATTTCCTCGCCGTCGTAATTGGGAACAAAGTCAACCGTGTCTTTCTCTATGTCGGCGGCCATCGCGTGGGCGAGCTTCGCCAGGCGTATTTCCGTGTACCGCATTGCCGCCGCCGCGTCGCCGTCAATCGAGCCGAAGTTTCCCTGGCCGTCCACGAGAGGGTGGCGCATGGAGAAGTCCTGGGCCAGCCGCACGATGGTATCGTAAATCGCCGCGTCCCCGTGGGGGTGGAATTTGCCCATGACGTCGCCGACGATGCGGGCCGATTTCTTGTAGGAGCGGTTCCAGTGGTTGCCGCCTATATACATGCCGTAGAGAATCCGGCGGTGAACGGGCTTGAGGCCGTCCCTTACGTCAGGAAGCGCGCGGCCAATGATCACGCTCATCGCGTAATCAAGATATGACTTCTTGATCTCTTCCTCTATCGTGACGGTCACTGGCCGGTCAAAGAGGTTCGTGGTTTCCATCCGGCTCCCTTCTTTATGCTCAGATATCCAGGTTGGTCACGTTCAGGGCGTTCTCCTCGATGAACTTGCGCCTCGGCTCGACGGCGTCGCCCATCAGCACGGAGAAAAGGTCGCCCGCTTCGACTGCGTCTTCAACACGAACCTGCAAGAGACGCCGCTTGCCCGGATCCATCGTCGTCTGCCAGAGTTGTTCCGGGTTCATCTCGCCCAACCCCTTGTAGCGCTGGATATGGTACTTCGCCTTGACCGAGTCAAGAAGAATGTTCAACAGCGCGCGCCTGTCCTCCGCCTTTGCCTGCGACTCCCCGTTTTCCACAAGGAACGGCGGGCGGTCGAGGTCCTTCAGCTTTTCGTGCAGGGACTGCGCCGTCAAAAATTCCGAGGCGTGATGCAGCGAATGCGTTATGTGCGCCGGGTGCGGGTTTTCCTCGCTTTTTGCGTCAAACTCGTAGAGGCCGTGTTCCTCGTCCTGCCTCAGTTCGCTGCACTCGAAGCCGGCTTTTTCGACCGAGCGCTTCAGCTCCTCCACCTTCTCAACGGCGGAGAAAGTCTCTCGGCACAACCCCGCGCCAAAGAGGTGCAAAAGGAGCGTTTCGGTGTAGCCCTTTCTCGCCATGCGCCCCAGAAGGCGTTCGTACCGCTGGAGCGTTTCAAGCGCTTTGCTCAGTTCCTGTCCGCTGATCTTCTTCTTGATGGCGGGTATGGTGACGGTATACGCCGACACCGCCTTGTCCACGAAGAACCTGGTCAGGTCCTCTTCCGTGGCGATGTAGTGCTCTTCCTTGCCCTTGCTAACCCTGTAGAGGGGCGGCTGGGCGACAAAAACGTGGCCCCTCTCGACGAGCTGCGGAAAGTGCCTGTAGAAGAGCGTCAACAGGAGCGTGCGGATGTGGCTGCCATCCACGTCGGCGTCCGTCATGATGATCGCCTTGTGGTAGCGAAGCTTGCCGAGGTCTATGTCGTCCTGGCCGGTGCCCGCCCCCAGCGCCGTTATTATCGTTCTTATCTCGTTGTTGGACAGGATTTTGTCCAGCCTCGATTTCTCAACGTTCAATATTTTTCCCCGCAGGGGGAGTATGGCCTGGTACTTGCGGTCCCTCCCCTGCTTGGCGGAGCCTCCGGCGGAGTCTCCCTCAACTAGAAAGAGCTCGCACTTGGCTGGGTCCCGTTCCTGGCAATCAGCCAGCTTTCCAGGGAGCGTGTCCCCGTCAAGCGCGCTTTTGCGCCTGGTCAGTTCCCGCGCTTTTCTGGCCGCCTCCCTCGCCCTGGCGGCGTCCACCACCTTGGATATTATCGCCTTGGCGACCGCCGGGTTCTCCTCGAAGTAGCGACCAAGGAAATCGTTCAGCGCCGTTTCCACCAAGCCTTTCACTTCGCTGTTTCCAAGCTTGGTCTTCGTCTGCCCCTCGAATTGCGGCGTCGGGACTTTGACCGATATGACGGCGGTAAACCCTTCTCTGACGTCATCCCCGGAGAGCGCGAACTTGAGGTTCTTGGTGAACCCTTGGGCCGCGGCGTAGGCGTTGACGGAGCGCGTCAGCGCGGCTCGCAACCCGGCAAGGTGCGTTCCGCCTTCCGGCGTGTGAATCGAATTAACAAACGAGAAGATCAGCTCGTTGTAGCCCGTGTTCCATTGCAGGGCGCATTCCACTATGATTTTGTCCTTCTCCCCCTTGTAAACGATTGGCGAGGGGTGAAGCACCGTCTTGCCGCGGTTGAGGTGTTCCACGAAAGCGGCGATTCCGCCGTCGTAGCAAAACTCCGCCTTTTTGTTTTCCTCGCGCTCGTCAGTCAAGGTGATCTTTAAGCCGGCGTTGAGGAAGGCAAGCTCGCGCATTCGCGCGGACACGACTTCAAAGGAAAAAACCGTCTCTTCGAATATCTCCGAGTCGGGCTTGAATGTTATTCTCGTCCCGTGCTTTGAGGCCGGGCTTGGCGTGCCAGTGCGGGTCAGCGGCCCTTTGGGTATTCCCCTTTCGTAGCTCTGCACGAACACGCCGCCATCCCTCCATATTTCGACGTCGAGCATTTCCGAAAGGGCGTTCACCACGCTAACGCCCACGCCGTGAAGGCCGCCGGAGACTTTGTAGGCGTTATTGTCGAACTTGCCGCCGGCGTGCAGAATGGTAAGAACGACTTCCGCGGCAGGCCTTTTTTCTTCCGGGTGCATGTCCACCGGAATGCCGCGGCCGTTGTCTTCAACCATCACGGAATCGTCGGCGTGGATTGTGATCTTTATTTCAGTGCAGTGGCCGGCCTGCGCCTCGTCCACCGAGTTGTCCACCACCTCCCACAGCAAATGGTGAAGCCCGGCCGACGAGGTGTTGCCTATGTACATTGACGGCCTTTTGCGAACCGCTTCCAACCCCTCCAAAACCTTTATGGAGGAGGCGTCGTACCGATTTTCCACCATCTATGAACCTCCTGGCGCTTCTTTGGTTTCTCGTCAATCCATCCTCAGCGGCATGACCACGTAGCGGTGGCTTCCCGCCTCGTCTTTGCGCACTGGCTCGAGGACGGTTTGATGTTCCGCGTCGCTCATCCTCATGGTGACGAACTCGCTGCGGCAGACCGATAGGAAGTCGGTCAGGAAGTCTATGGTAAAGCCTATGCTCACCGCGTCGCCCTCGTAACTTTCCGCCGTCTCGTACTCCTTGCCCTCGTCCGCGGTCTCCTGGTTGCGAGCCAGAATCTCCAGGACTCCTGACCCGTCAAAGCTCAGCGTGACGGCGCGGTTCTTCGTATCCGCGACCATCGAAACCCTGCGCAGTTTTTCTAAAAAGCCGGCCCTGTGCAGAACCGCCCTCTTGTCCGTCGGAGGGTTTAACACCTTGTCGAATGCGGGGAATGACGTGTCCATCAAGCGGCTGTAAAGAAGACGCTGTCCAAGCTCAAAAAAGATGTGGCTTTCCTTGATGCGCATGTCGAGCTGGTCCTCGCCCTCCAGTTTCATGATTTCGGTCAGCGTCTTCTTGGGGACAAGAACCCTTGTCGGCGTTTCCACTCCCGTTTCGAGCGGGTAGGCGGAGTGAGTCAGCCGGTGGCCGTCAGTTGAAACCATCGTCAATGAACCGGGCTCTATCACCAAAAGAGCGCCCCTGACTGAAAACCTTCCGTCCTCGTTGCCGGAGGAGACCAGGACCTCCTCGATGCACTGCTTGACAGTGGCCGCGTCCAGCTTGACGGACGCGATGGCAGACGGGTCAAGGAGTGACGGGAAGTCCTCCTCTGGAAGCGTTTGGAGGTGGTACTCGTTGCGCTTCCCTAGAGGCTGCAGAAAGAGCTTTCTGTCAGGCGTCGTCTTTAGCCAGAGGGGAGCTTCTTCTCCAAGAAAGGCCTTCACGATGGAGCCTATCTTGCGGGCCGGCACCGTCACGGCGCCAGGCTCAATAACTTCGGCGCGGCATCGGGTCCTCAATGTAACGTCAAGGTCCGTCGCGACAAGCTCCAAAAAATCTCCTTCTGCCCTGAAAAGGAGGTTGGAGAGAATCGGTATCGTGGCCTTGCTCTCCACGATTCCAAGCGCCAAGTTGAGTTCAGCCAACAGGGGCTTCGTTTCTACTCTTATCTCCATTGGAAGCTCCTCTCTATAAAACTAGTAGTAGTAGTTCCTGTGGAACCTGCGGAAAACGGACAAACCGGCTTGTTTTCAGTTCGTTGCAATGACGAGGCGCCATTTGAAAAAAAGCGCGCCGCCTGATGAAAAACGCCGTATTCGCGAGACCGTGAGTTATTAACACCTTTTCAACACCAACTTTCCAACACGCCGCCGCAACTGTCATCTTAAAGAACTCAAAAACGTGTTGACGCGCTGTTTAAATCCAGCATCCGCGGCCATTTGAGCCTCAACCTTTCGAATGGAATGGAGGACTGTCGAGTGGTGCTTGCCCCCAAATTTCCTTCCAATCTCCGGCAGCGAGGCATTTGTAAGTTCCTTGCAGAGGTACATGGCCACTTGCCTGGGAAGAACAATTTCCGCCTTGTTTGTCTTGGACTTGATATCCTGCAGCCGTATCTTGTAAGAGGCCGCGACGTGTTTCTGGATGGCCTCAACCGTTACAACCCTTCCATCCCCCTTGAAAAGCGCGTCAAAAGTTTGTTTTGCCAGGTCGAGCGTTATGGGCAGCCCTTTGAAGGAGGAGAATGCCACGAGGCGCACGAGGCACCCTTCAAGTTCCCTTATGTTGCTGTTGATGTGTGACGCTATGAAAAGCGCCACCTCCTCGGGAATAGTGATGCCGTGAGACTCCGCCTTTTTGTAGAGTATGGCCACCCTGGTTTCGAGCTCGGGTGGCTGTATGTCGGCGATCAGCCCCCACTCAAACCTGGAGCGCAGCCGCTCTTCAATCCCGTCGAGCTGGGATGGGGGGCAGTCGCTGCTTATAACCAACTGCTTCTGCGCCTCGTAGAGGGCGTTGAAGGTGTGAAAAAGCTCCTCTTGCGTGCCCGCCTTGCCCGCCAGAAATTGCACGTCATCAAGCAAAAGGACGTCAACGTTCCGGTACCTCTCCCTGAATTCGAACTGCTGCCTGTGCGCGATGGAAGAGATCATCTCGTTCGTGAAGCGCTCGGCGGAGAGGTATACCGTGGAAAGCCGCGGCCAGTGCGCCTTCAGTTCAGCGCCGATGCTCTGCATCAGGTGGGTCTTCCCCAAGCCCACGCCGCCGTATATGTATAAAGGGTTGTAAGCCTTGGATGGGCTTTGCGAAACGGCCTGGCAAGCGGCGAAAGCGAACTGGTTCGATGGCCCGATGACAAAGCCGTCGAACCTGTAGGAAGCATTGAGAGGCGTTGCCGACGTGACGCGCGCCTCTTCAATTGGCTCCTCCTGCGCTTCGGGGGGCTTCGCTTTGGCGCGCGGCTGCACCGGAGAGAGGGAAAGCTCCTCCCCCAAGGAGGAGGGGTCATCCACCAGCTCAACTATCAGGTCCTGAAGGCCCAACTCCTGGAGCACTTCTTGAAAAAGGCCGGCGTAGTTTTCCCCAATAAAACGCCTGGCCATTGGGTTGGGGGCCAGAATCAAGAGGGTGGCCCCTTTTATGGCGAGTGGCTTTAGCGGCCTAAACCACGTTTGATACACGGAGGCCGGAACCCTTGTCTTGACCGCCAGCATCACCTTTGTCCAAACGTCTTTCGGCATTTTATCCACAATTTTTCCACAGGTGTGGAAAACCAGGGGTAATTCTATCACGGAAAGAAAGCCGGGGGAAGGTGTGTTAATATCTTTTCGAAGGACGGCGTCCCGGTCTCGGCGTAAACGGGGAAGAGCGCCAGGGCGGGTAGAAGGAGGCTCTGTTGGCTGTCAATGATCTGGTAATAGGCGCTGTTGGGCGTGGCGGGGACGGGGTTATCCTGAGCGGCGAGCTTTTGATGGCCTCGGCGGCATCGCAGGGCTTGTACGGCTACATGGTTCAATCATACGGGCCACAGATCCGGGGCGGAGAATCATCTTTCAGGGCGAGGTTCAACAAGGCCCAGGTTTCATCGCCGGGAGATTTCCTCGACCTCCTCGTCGTTTTTGACTGGCCGGCGTACAAAATGTTCAAGCAGGAGCTGCGGCCGAAGGGCGGCGCCTTCGTCCTTCACGACGAGGATAACCCCGCCCCCGAAGGAGAATCGGCGCCGGGCCGCCTCCTGGCCGCGCCATTCGCGAAGCTATCCAAATCATCAACGGGCGGCTTGCAGGGCAAGAACGTGGTGATGCTGGGTGTTCTATGCGGGCTCTTTGGATTTGACGCCGAAGGCGTCAGGGCCGGCATCAAGAAGAAATTCGCGAAGAAGGGCGATGAGGTCTTGGCCAAGAACCTCGCCGCCTTTGAGGCGGGATTGTCTTACGGCCGGTCGAACGCCACCACAGAAACGAAAAATGTTCGTTTGGACTACGTTCCGGGGCCACCGAAGCTTGTTTTGTCAGGGAACGAGGCGCTGGCTTTGGGGGCGCTCCACGCCGGGTGCCGCTTCTACGCAGGGTACCCGATAACCCCCTCCTCCGAGATTCTTGAATTCATGGGCAAGAACATGCCGAGGTTCGGTGGAAGCTTCATCCAGGCGGAGGACGAGCTGGCCTCCATCGGCATGGTTCTGGGCGCTTCGTTCGGCGGAACCAAGGCGATGACGGCCACTTCGGGCCCGGGCTTCTCATTGATGACCGAAATGGTGGGGCTCGGCTCAATGATGGAGATTCCCGCCGTCATTGTTGACGTGCAGCGGACCGGGCCCTCTACCGGCATACCAACGAAGAGCGAGCAGAGCGACCTCTGGCAGGCGGTCTTCGGGACGCACGGGGACGCGCCGCGGGTCGTGCTGGCGCCGTCCGACGTTGAGGACTGTTTCCACGCGGCCGTTGACGCCTTCAACATCGCCGAGGAATATCAGCTGCCGGTCGTCATCCTCAGCGACCAGCTTCTGGCGCAGCGCAAGGTCACTCTACCGTCGCTGCCTTTGGACAAACCGGTTTTCAACCGCCGCCAGCCGGCGGAGGCGGATCTGGAGGGCGGATACAAGAGATACCGCCTCGACGGCCCTGACGGCGTTTCGCCGATGGCCGTCCCGGGTGATGCGCGCGCGATCTACCAGACGACGGGCCTTGAGCACAACGAGAAGGGCGAGCCAACGTCGTCGTTTCATCTTCACGAGGCGATGAACGAGAAGCGGTTCAAGAAGCTCAAGGCCATAGCGGAGCGTTACCACTACGTGCGCCGCTATGGGCCGGAGGGCGCCGAAATCGGCATCCTGGCGTGGGGTTCAAGCAAGGGCGCCATAAAAGAGGCGGTGGCCAGCGCCAACGCAAAGGGCCTCAAGGTGGCCGCATTCATCCCCGAGCTTCTCTACCCCTTCCCAAAACACGAGCTGGAAGCTTTCATAAAGCCGCTGAAGCGGATAATCGTCCTTGAGCTCTCCTACTCCGCCCAATTCTACAAATACCTTAGGACGTTCCTGGAATTGCCGGAGGAGCGAGTCCTTCTGAAGAAGCGCTCGGGCGGGGAGTTCCTTGGAGTGGCCGAAGTGGAGTCGGCGATAGAGGAGGCCTTTCAATGAGCGATCAAGCCGCCAGGAAACCCAACGATTATAAAAGCTCCCTGAAGCCGGTCTGGTGTCCCGGGTGCGGGGACTTCGGCGTGGTCGCGGCCATATATCGCGCGCTGGCGCAGCTACAGCTTCCACAAGAGAAGGTCGCCGTTCTTTCTGGAATAGGCTGCTCGTCAAGGCTGCCCGGATACATGGCAACCTACGGCTTCAACGGCGTCCACGGCCGCGCCTTGCCGGTCGCCACGGGCCTGAAAGCATCGAGGCCGGACCTCACGGTGATCGTGGCTGGCGGCGACGGCGACGGCGTCTCCATCGGCGCGGGCCACTTCATCCACACGGCGCGCCGCAACGCGGACATCACCTACGTCATGATGGACAACCAGATTTACGGCCTGACCAAAGGCCAGGTGGCCCCAACGACTCCGACGGGCGACAAGACCAAGTCAACGCTCTACGGCAACCCCGATCCCCCCATTGATCCCTGCGAGCTGGCGATCGCCGCCGGCGCCACGTTTGTTGCAAGGACGTTTTCCGCCGACATGAAGGGCCAGGTCGAGATTCTCACGCAGGCGATCCAGCACAAGGGCTTTTCCGTGGTTGACACCATAAGCCCGTGCGTCACCTTCCGGGGAGATGACCAGTATGACTTCTGGAAACCAAAGCTCAGGCCGCTTCCCGAAGGTTACGACCCGTCAAGCAGGGCCGGCGCGATGCGTTTCTGCCGGGAGGAGGGGGTTTTGACGACGGGAATACTATTCAGGGATGAGCGCCCCGGCCTCGTCGAGCACCAGGAGCAGATCCGCAAATCTGCCGGCTTCAACCCCGCCTCCCCGCCGAAGATCGAGGATCTGGTGAAAGGCTTTTATCCCTGAGCTGGTGTTGGCTTGACAAAGTTTCTTTGTTTCTTTATATTCTGCACGGAGGTATTGCCATGTCCCACGTTGCCACGGTGAGTCCGAAGTTTCAGATTTCTCTTCCCAAGGTCCTGCGAGAGCGCCTTGGGTTGAAGCCGGGCGACCGCCTGATGGTAGAAGAACGCGACGGCAACGTCATCCTCACGCCCGCGGCGACGGTTCCCAAGGGACAGCTCTATTTCTGGAGCAGGCG
>JAEMPZ010000156.1 GCA_022759065.1 Acidobacteriota bacterium
GAGCATCGGCCTACGGAGCCGGAGGTTGTGGGTTCGAGTCCCGCCGGGCGCACCAGTCGCTCCACCGGCATACGCCGGTGTCGCTCCCCAAGAGGGAGGTTCCACTCCCCTCTTGGCGCTCCCACGACTTTCGCCGTGGTCGCTGAACTCCTCTGGGCAAAGGTTGCGCTCCAGCCGAAGTGAATTCGGCTTCGCGGTTTATCTAAATAATCTGTAAAACCTAAGGGACGAAAAGGGCGGGACAAGGCCCCCACGCAGGCTCGGGGCAAGCTTTGCCCCGCCGCGAGAACGCGAGCGACCAAGATAAGTATGAAGTACGAATTATGAAGGATGAAGGGGGGTACTGCTTTTTTTAATTCAACCTTCATACTTCAACCTTCAACCTTGTCTTTCGCGACCCGCCCCGGGAATCCTAGGCCGCCTTGGAACGCAGCCGCGAGATGCCTATTCCAAATAGGTGTATCCGTCGAGGCCCTCTTCGAGGAACTTTTTGATGGCGGCGGATTCCTTGATGGAGAGGCGCTTTTCCTCAATGCCGTCCTCGACGGCGCGGCGTATGGCGTTCATCACGTCGCGCTTCTGGTACTGCATGTATTCGAGGACGTCGCGGACCTTGTCGCCCTCGATCGTCTTGTCAATGCGGTACTTGTTGCGCCCGAGGATGGAGACGTGCACGGTGTTCGTGTCGCCGAAGAGGTTGTGAAGGTCGCCAAGCGCCTCCTGGTAGGCTCCGACGAGAAAGGCGCCGACGTAGTAAAGCTGGTTGTCTTGCAGCGCGTGCAGTTCTATCGTGTTCTTGACGTCGTGCAGGTCAATGAACTGGTCAACCTTTCCGTCGCTGTCGCAGGTGATGTCGGCCAGCGTGGCTTTTCGCGAGGGCTGTTCCTGCAACCGGTGAATGGGGCAGATCGGGAAGAGCTGTTTGACCGCCCAGTGGTCTGGAAGGCTCTGGAAGACCGAAAAGTTCCCGTAGTAAGTATCCGAGATGAAGCGGTCGAGGTTCTCAAGCTCGTCCGGGACGTAGTCAAGGCCGCGGATGATTTTTGAGATGCCCGCGCAGATGAGGTAGAAGAGGCGCTCGATCAGCGCTCGGTCCTCGAGGCTCACCATGCCGACGTTGAAGAGCGTCAGCGTCTCGTCGCGAATCTGTATGGCGTCGTGATAGCTCTCCTGAAAGTTCTTGACCGTGAGGTTCTTCAGGATCTCGTGGAGGTTGAGGACCGGCTCCGGCGAATCGGCGGGCACGTCCATGGAGCGCTGTTCGTCAATCAGCTCGCTCGTCCCCAAAATGTTGAAGACCAGGATTGAGCTGTAGGCCACGAGCGCGCGGCCGCTCTCGCTGATGACGTCGGGATGAGGGATGTTTTTCTCCTCGCAGATTTCGGCGATGGCCGAGATCACGTCCGAGGCGTACTCCTCCGCCGTATAGTTCGCGCTCGATGAAAAGTTGGTCTTGCTTCCGTCATAATCAACCGCGAGGCCGCCCCCTACGTCGAAGTACCGGATGTTTACGCCGACGCGCACCAGTTCGGCGAAGATGCGCGTTGACTCTCGCATGGCCTCCTTGACGCTCTGGATCGAGGTGATCTGCGAGCCGAGGTGGAAGTGGAGAAGTTGCAGGCAGCCGGCCATGCCGGCCGCCTGAAGTTTCTCGACGGCGTAGAGGATTTCAGCGGCGAAGAGGCCGAACTTCGACTTGTCGCCGCCCGAACCTTCCCACTTGCCGCGCCCTCTGGCGGAAAGTTTGGCGCGCACTCCCAGCGTCGGCTTGACTTTGAGCTTCTTGGCGTACTTGATTACAAGGTCAATCTCCGAAAGCTTCTCGACGACGATGATGACCTTCCTGCCCATCTTGGTTCCCCAGAGGGCCGTCTGAATGTACTCGTCGTCCTTATAACCGTTGCAGATAACCGGAGCGTCGGGGTTGTCCATCGTCGCGAGGACTATCAGCAGCTCGGCTTTCGTGCCCGCTTCCAGGCCGAAGGAGTAGGGGCGCCCGAACTCGACAATGTCCTCGACCACCTGGCGGCTCTGGTTGACCTTTATGGGATAGACGCCGAAGTACTTGCCGCTGTAGTTGTATTCGTCTATCGCCTTGCTGAAGGCGAGCTGGATTTCGTCAATCCTTTTTTTGAGGATGTCGGTGAACCTGATGAGGACCGGCGTCGCGATGCCTCTCAAGTGGAGGTCGTCCAGAAGCTCTTTCACGTCGAGAGATTTCTGCTTGTTTTTTTCGGGCAGGACGACGATGTGGCCCTTTTCGTTGATGTCGAAAAAGCCTTTGCTCCATTCGGCGATGTTGTAAAGCTCGCGCGATTCCTCGACCGACCATTTCGAAAGCGCCGTCGTCTCTTTCAGCTTGATCTTCTGCACCATCTGCACCCTCATTTCGCGGCCAAAGGGCCCCTTGCCGGGAAGGCCGTTTGCCTATTGATACACGAAACCAGGCGGCCTTGCAAGAGGCGCCTTGCCAAGTCGGCGCCCGCCGTATATGCTTGACGCTCATGGGCGCGGAGGTCTTGCCTCACCGCTATCCGTTTCTAATGCTGGACCCGGTTGCCGGGACCGCGCGAGTACGCTTTTCGGCTGACGACGCAAGGTGCCGGGGCGAGATGGTTCCGGCATGGGTGCTCGTTGAGACCATGGCTCAGGCCGCTGGAGTCGCGGGGCCAGGCGAGGGCGCGTCAGGGGGAAGCCTGGTGCAGATAAACCGTTTCCGGTGCCCGAGGCCGGTGACGCCAGGACAAACGATTAGCCTGGCAATGACGGTGGCTAGAAAGATGGGGCCGCTCGTGCGGGTCCGCATCCTTGCGCGCCGAGAAGGAAAGCTGATCGCCACTTCCATTTTGACGCTCCGGTTGGAGGGAGGCGCGTGAGGCAAGTTGCCGTCACCGGCATGGGCATTGTTTGCGGCATCGGCTCTTCCGTGCCGGCTTTCTGGCGCGCGCTCTGCGAGGGACGGAGCGCGGTGGCCGACGCCACCCGCTTCGGCACGGGCGGCATAAGAAGCCCGCGCGTCGTGGAAGCGGCCCCTTTCCCCGAAGATAACATTCCGGCATGGCTTTCTCGCGTGGACAAAATGGCCTTTTACGCGGCTCGCGAAGCCCTCGCTGATTCGGGCCTTGGCAAGCTGCCCGCGGATGCTGGCGTCAGCGTTGGAACGGGAGTGGGCGGGCTTCCAGAAAGCGAGGAGGCCTACTTCGACATCCTTGACCATGGACGGTTGTCCGGCCATCTTAAAAAATTCTTGAATCATCTCCCGGCCACGACCGCCGACAACCTTTCAACTTTGCTCGGTCTGCGCGGCCCGAGGGCCAGCGTGGCAAACGCCTGTTCGTCGTCAACGGCGAGCCTGGGGCAGGCGTGGCTTTGGATAGCATCGGGCGAGGCGGATCTCGTTCTTGCCGGAGGCGCTGACGCGCTCACGCGGCTGACCGTCGGGGGATTCAACACGCTTCGAGTGGTCTCTCAGGACCGCCCGCGCCCTTTCGACCGCGAGCGGGATGGAATGGTCGTGGGCGAGGGCGCCGCATTCCTTGTCATGGAATCGCTCGAACGCGCTTTGAGCCGCCGGGCCCGCGTGCTGGCAGTGGTTGAAGGCTACGGCTTGTCGAGCGACGCGCACCACGCGACCCAGCCGCATCCCGAAGGCGCGGGGGCGCTGGCCTGCATGAGGCAGTGCCTCTCGGTGGCAGGAGTGGCGCCCGAAGAAGTTGACCACGTGAACGCCCACGGAACGGCCACCATTGCCAACGACGCCTCGGAGGCGCGGGCCATCTCCGCGCTCCTCAAGGAGAGGGCTTCAATCGTTCCGGTCGTCTCCATAAAGGGGGCCGTTGGACACTGCCTCGGCGCGGCCGGAGCGCTGGAAGCGGTGGCAACCGTCTTGGCTATCGCCAATCAGGAGGTTCCTCCATGCGCCGGGTTCAGGTCGGCTGATTCGGCGGCCGGGCTTCGCGTGCCGGCCGAGAGAGAGAGACTTGAAATCAGGCATGCGATCTCGCTGAACCTGGCCTTTGGAGGCAACGATGCCGCCCTTTTGTTCGGGAGGCCGGCATGACTTCGCTGTGGGTTGAGGGCGCCGGAGCCGTTGGCCCGCTGGGATTCGGGCTCGAAAAATTCGAAGCCGCTGGAAGCATCGCCAAAGAAGCGAAATATGAGACTCCTCGCCTCGTTCCATCCGATCTCCCCGTGCGCGACGGTTTCCCGCCAGCGGCGACGCGATGGCTGGACGCTTCTTCGCTCTGGTGGTGCCAGGCCGCTTCACGAGCCGCCGGGGAGGCGGTTGGAGCGGGGTGCGGCCAGGTGGTTGGACTCGGATGGGGTTCGATTCAGCCGGTGCGCGAGATCGAATCGGCCTTTCACGGCCGGGGTTTCTCGGCTATCCCCCCGGCTCTTTTCCCTTTTTCGGTCGGAAACGCGCCTGCTGGCCAGGCCAGCATCCTGCTAAAGCTCCGCGGTGGGGCGGTGACGCTTAACGCCAAGGAGGCCGCCGGGCTCGCGGCGGCCGTTGAGGCGTGCCGCCTCGTAAAGGCCGGCCTGATGAGCGAAGCGGTGGCGGGCGGCGTGGACCACCTGGACCCGTTCCTTCTTGGCATATTGAAGCACCTGCGTCCCAAAGGCGCCGCGCCGCTGGGCGAAGGCGCCTACGCTTTGAAGATAACGTCCAGTGACGAAAAGCCTGGTGGAGCATTGTGCCGCGTGGCTGGTTGGAGCCAGGCAGGCGAGCCCTCGCCGCCTCACCGCTATCCTGAAATCGCCCCTCTTCTGGAAAAGATGGCCGAAGAGATCAACGCGCGTTTCGGATGGGACGCTTCGCGGGCGGACATGCTTTTTCTTCCGGGAGAAATCCCGTCTCTTGAAAAAGCGTCCATGGATTGGGCCGGGCGGCGTTGCCCCCGCGGGCGCGTCGTGAATGTCCAACGCATACTCGGAGCATGCGGCGCTTCGTCGGCAGGCGCGGCTTGCATTGCCGCCATCGCGCTTTCGCGCCGGGAAGCCGGCCGCGCCCTGATAATGGCCGTCGCGACGGGCGGCGCCGCCTACGCCTTGGCTCTTGAAAAGGTTGAAAACGCGGGGCGGACGTAGATGAAGAGCGAACCGGCAGCCTCCTCCTTCGGCCCATTCTTCGATTTGACCGCCCATTTCCCTCGCGGGGTGTTCGCCTACTTTCTTCTGAAAGGCAACAGCGGCGCCGCCCCTGAAACCGTGGCCGCTTTTCTCGCCTCGCGCGGGCACGAAGCCATCAAGGTCCACCGGGCGGACCAGGTTCATTCCGCAACCGTCGTCCCCGCCAACAAAACGCCGTGCGAAGCGGACGCCATCATCGTCACTTCGCCTGGCGAGGCGGCGCGGGTCGTGACGGCGGACTGCGTCCCGATTCTCATGGCCTCACCCGGAGGCCGGGCCGCGGCCGTACATGCGGGTTGGCGCGGGACGCTGGCAAACATTTCCGCAAGAGCGCTCGAAGCTCTTGGCGCGAAGCCCTCCAGCGTATCCGCCTACATCGGCCCCGCAATAGGCCCTTGTTGCTACGCCGTTGACGAGGGCCGGCATCGGGCGTTTCAAGAGGCTTTCCCGGAGATCGTGCCGCGCCATGTTTCCGAAGAGCCTCTCAGGTTGGACCTTTCAGCCATCAACGCCGCGCTGCTCATGAAAGCCGGAGTCCCCCGCGAAAATATTTTTCGGGAGGCGCGTTGTACCTCTTGCGACGATGCGCTATGCTGTTCATACAGGCGCGACGGCGAGCGTGCCGGAAGGATGGTTGCCGTCATCGGCCTGGAGCGCCGGAGGGAAGTGCCATGTCCACGCTGAAGAGGGAACAGAACCTGCTCTTTGACCCAAGGCTGGCGAAGCTGCTATCGGCGGCGCGGAACAAAGCGCCGCGCCGCGCGTGGGAGGAGGCGGTGATCGCGCTCAACCTCCGCTCCATGCCCCACTTGGCCGCCGACCTCGCGAGGAGGGCGCTCAAGCTCTACCCCTCAAGTTCCACCCTCTGGCGCGAGAGAATACTCTCGGAGGCCCTGTACATTGACGCGCTTCAGGAGGCCTTCAACCAGCTTCACAATTCCCGCAAGGCGCCGCCCAACAGGGAAACGCTCCTCGCCCTGATTGACTATTATCTTGAACGAGACAAGGACGGAATCTCGCGCCTTGAGAACGTTCCCAAGGAGAAGAGGGACGCCCTCCATTTCGAGGTCATTGGCCACTACGCCGTCTCAGCGGAAAAGTACAAGGAGGCGGCGCGCGCTTACAGCCAGGCGTTGAGGCTGGCCCCAAAGGACGTCAGGCTCTACTATCACCTGGGCGAGACTCTTCGCCTCTTGGGCCGCGGCGCGGAGGCGCGCGCGAGGCTCCTCATGGCCGTGCGCCGCGAGCGCCACTTTGTCCAGGCCTGGAACGCCTTGTGCCGCCTGCAGTTGGACAGCGGAGAAATTGACCAGGCCCACCAGAGCCTTGGAATGGCCCTTTCGATCAACCCACGCGACTGGGGCGTCTATTTCACATTCGCGGATTACCACCTGAGCCGCCAGGAATATGGCCGCGCGCGATCCGTGCTTAACGAAATTCTGGATTTGGAACCCAGGACGCTCATAGCCGCCGAAGTGCACAATTACCTGGGCTACGTCCGCTACCTCGAAGGGGATTACGCCAGGGCGATGCCATGCTTCGAGAAAGCGCTGGAGATGAACCCGTACCTGGCGGTGGCGTGGCTGAACATCGGCAACATCCATTTCCACCTGAAGCGCTACGATGAGGCGGTGAGCGCCTACGAAAAAGCGCTCAAGATAGACCCGCAACTCGCGTCGGCCTATACGCAGATAGGCCTGTGCCACCTGGAAATGGGACAGCTGGACCTTGCAAGGCGGCCGCTGGAGGCGGCGCTGGCCATTGATGCTTCGGAATATTTCGCCCATCTTGGCTTGAGCGAATTTCACCGCAGGACCAGGAACCCGATAGGCGCGCTGGACGAGGCGAGGCAGGCCTTCAGGATCGAGCCCAAGGATCCCAACGTGCACAACGCCCTTGGAATCGCGCTGGAGTGCAACCGCCGTTACTTCGACGCAGAAAAGGCCTATCGCCGCGCGCTGGCGATTGACGCGCGCCACCGGTGGGCCGCCAACAACCTTGGCTACCTGTGCGAGAAGTTGATGAGGATGGACGACGCATACAGGCAGCAGGCGGTTGAGGCATGGAGGACGCGCCTCTTGATTTGCCGCGACACCGGCGCGTCAATGCGCGGCGCCATAAACCACCTCCAGCGCCTCGGGATTTCCGCCGCCGCGATCAAGCAGTGGATTCAAGAGGCGCCGCCCCAATTGCAGTCCGCGTCATCATGATCTTCGGAATAGGCATTGACGTCGCGGCGACGCGAAGGATTAAGGCCGCTATCGAGCGGCATCCACGCGTTCGGGAGCGCCTCTTCACCGCCGCCGAAATCAAAGCATGCGAAAGAAAGGCCGATCCATTCTCCTCCTTCGCGGCGAGGTTCGCGGCAAAGGAGGCTTTCGCCAAAGCCGCCGGGGCCGGGCTGATAAAAGGATTGCGGTGGACAGACGTGGAGGTCGCGAACCTTGAGTCCGGCCGCCCGTTGCTGGCGGCTCGCGGCGCCGCCGCCGATTTTCTGAAGAGCATCGGCGATGGCGTTGCCCACCTGAGCCTTACCCACGACGGCGGAATCGCCGCCGCCGTATGCGTCATAGAGGTTCCGCCCACGGACCCAGCCGCCCGCAATCAGCCGAATCCCGCGACCGCAGGCAAAGTGACTGGTGACTTGTGACAAAGAAGCAGCGCGCGCGGAGGAAAATTGACCAATTGATTTTTTGACGATAGACTAAAGCTGTTAGGAGTGTCAATGGGCTTAAAGGCTCTAGCGCGAATCTGGAAGATTTACCTTGGACGCTACGCGGCGAGGTTTGCCGGAGGCTTTGGCTTCATTGCGATGGCCTCGCTTTTGTTCGCCGTGGAAGTCTACATGATCCGATTCATTTTCGACGACCTGTTAAGCCCTAACGCCGACGTCTCCCGCAAGGGCTCCTTCTGGTACTGGTCCGAAAGGCTGGGAGTGGACCGCATCCTAACGCTGGACAAGGAGCACCTGTTCACCTACATCCCCATAACCCTGGTCCTTATTTTTCTCTTCAAGGGCGTTTTTAATTACTTTGGAAAGTACTGGATGGATTCGGTTGGCCTTTGCGCCATAACCGACCTCAGGCAGGACCTCTACGCGAAGATGCTGCGGCAGGGGCCGGACTTCTTCGAGGTTTACCCCACTGGCACTTTGATTTCGAGGCTTCTGAACGACATCGAAAGGATGAAAACGGCCGTTAGCGAAAAGCTCACCGAGATCGCCACGGCGCTCTTCCAGCTCGTCGCCCTGATAGTAAGCGCTTTCTTGCAGGACTGGCGGCTCACGCTCCTCTCCTTCGTGACGGTTCCGTTGGTCGTCATGCCGCTCGCGCGCTTTTCAAAGAGGCTTAGAAGGGCGAGCTGGAAAAGCCAGGAGGAGATGGCGTTTTTGGCCGACAGGATGAAGGAGACTCTCTCCGGCGTGAAGATCGTTCAGATGTTCCGCATGGAGAAGCGGGAGGAGCGCCAGTTCAGCGAGACCAACCATTCTCTTCTCCGGGTCAACCTTAAGGCCACGCGGATTATGGCGTTAACGACGCCCTTGATGGAAATGGTCGGGGCGCTGGCAATCGCTGGCATCCTTTATTACGGCCATTTCATGATCCTTCAAGGAAGGGCGACCATCGGGACGTTCGGCGCTTTCATGGCCACCCTCTACGCCATGTACGTCCCCGTCAAGAAGCTTTCCCAGGCCAACAACATCGTCCAGCAAGCGGTCGCCGCGGCGGAACGGTCGGTAGAACTGCTCGACTGGGAGACGAAAGTCGTTGAAGCCCCCGACGCCGAGGTTCTTCCCCCGTTTTCGCGGGAGATCCGCTACGAGGCCGTCTCTTTCGGGTATTCCGAGGGACAGAGGGTGCTGGACGGGTTGGACATGTCCATAGCAAGGGGCCAGACGGTCGCGATCGTCGGCTCCTCCGGCGCGGGAAAAACGACTCTCGTGAACCTGCTTCCAAGGCTATTCGACGTCACCGCCGGGCGCATTCTCGTGGACGGGCGCGACATCCGCAAAGTCACGCTAAAGAGCCTCAGAAGCCAGATAGCGATGGTCACGCAGGAAACCGTCCTCTTCAACGAGAGCGTGGCGGCCAACATCGCTTACGGGCAGAGCGGCGCGACGCGGGAGCAGATCGAGGAGGCGGCGAAAAAGGCGCTGGCCCACGACTTCATATCGGCCATGCCTAAAGGGTACGAAACGGTAATAGGCGAGGGCGGGTTCGCGCTTTCCGGCGGAGAGCGCCAGCGCCTCGCCATAGCGAGGGCGCTTTTGAAAGATCCCCCGATTCTAATTCTTGATGAAGCCACTTCCGCCCTCGATTCCGAGAGCGAGTACGCCGTCCAGCAGGCGCTCTTTAACCTCTTGGAAGGCAGGACAACGCTTGTTATCGCTCACAGACTCGCCACCATCCTTCACGCGCACCACATCGTGGTCCTGGCGAACGGCCGGATAGCCGAGGCGGGAACCCATGAGCAGCTCCTTAAACTCAATGGGCTTTACGCGCAGTTCTGCGAGCTTGAATTCAGGCTGCACCAGGCCACTTGAAAGCGGGCTTGATGGGTGGTACTGTTAGCGAAACGGGGAGGAGCGAAGTGCCCGAAACGGTCCGCGAATCCATCAAGACGGTTGACAGGCGCCACTTCACTTCGGACGGCGAGCTCAGGGAGGGGTTGCCGCCGGAAGAGGCGAAACCGGCGAGTCCGCCCGAATCTTCATCGCCGCGGAAGGAAGCAGGCGCGCCCAAAGTTCCCGAAGGCGGGCCATCCCTTTTTTCGGAGCACGTCCGCGCCATAGCCATTCAGGCGGCCATGGCGTTGGGGGCGATCCCTGACCCGGCAACCGGGCGCTTGGCGTGCGACATCGAGATCGCCGGTTCGCTGATTGATTTGCTGGACGCCTTAAGGGAAAAGACGCGAGGCAACCTTTCATCCTATGAATCTCGCGCGCTTGACGACGCTTTGGGCCAGCTGCGCATACTATATGTCGAAGCCCGCTCCAAAGGAGCGGGGGCGGGAGGGACAAAGCCTTGAGGCGGACGCTCTGTTTGCTTGTCGCGGTGGCGTTTATGGCGCTCGGAACGCCCGTTTTTTCGCAGCGGGCCGAGCCGTCGCCGGCCATTCACCTGAACCCGGACGAAGTCCGAAAGCAGCTTTCAACGCACGAGGAGCTGGTTGACGTAAACAACGAAACCACCCTCGCGAAGTACATACAGGCGTTCAAGGCCGCCTCTTCCCCCGACGACCAGGCGCAACTTGTCCAGGAACTCCAGGACTACCTTGTTCAACACGGGTTGAGTCCCAACCCTGACGCCGCTGAGGCCTTTCTCCAGTTGGCCATAGAAGCACGCCGCCAGGGGAAAAGCGGCGCGTTCGCCAAAATGGCCGCCTACGCGCAGGCCTTCGATCCGGGCCATCCCGCCGTTCACATGGCCCTGGCATCCGACGCGCGCGAAGCCCACGGCGCCTGGTCGCCGACATTTCTTTTTGAGTCAATGGCCGCGTTGCTGGACTCCTTCGCGCGCCCGGCGTGGCGGCCTATAGCGATGGCCAACCTTGCTTTGTGGGCGCGCATCGCGAGCTTGCTTCTGTTGGCCGCGCTCTCCCTGCTGATGTTCTTCAAGTACAACTCCCTTCTTCGCCACGACGTCCAAGAATGGCTTGGAAGCACCGAGGCTCCATGGACGCGCGCCGCGGGGTGGATAGTCCTCTTCCTTCCTTCCCTGCTTCTTCTGTCTGGATATTGGTGGATAGTTTACTGGAGCGCGCTCTTCCTCCTTTACGCGCGATGGCCCGAGCGCGTGGCGGTCATTCTCGCCATAGGCGCGCTTGTCGCCTCGGGTTACTTCGCCCTCCGGGCCGAGCAGGACCTTTTCACGTCGAACGCTCAACCCCACTGGTCCAACCTGCGCTCTTACGCCAACCGTATTGACGTGGGGCCAGACCGGGCCCTGGAGGACATGGCCGCTGAAGATTCAAACCTGGCCCCTTTTTACAGGCTTATTCTGGCCAACAGGCTCATGCTTCATGGCAGCTACATCCAGGCGGAAAGGCTTTATCAGGACGTGGACAAGGCTCAGGGAGGCAATCCCCAGGCCCTGAACAACCTCGGATGCATCTACTATTTCGAAGGGCGGTACCAGGAAGCGATATCCAAGTTCACGGACGCCATCGCTCAACGGCCCGACATGGGCCGTGCTTACTTTAACCGCTCCGTCGCCAAGAACAAGCTGTTTGACTTTTCAGGCGCGAAGGATGACCAGGAAAAATGCCAAAGCCTCGATCCGGCGCTTTTCTCTCAGATGAGCCGCGAGCAGTCCGAGGACTGGGTGCCTCTGCCGGTTTTCCCGCCCCTTTCCAAGACTCGGGATGTCGCGCTTACCCAGGAAAGGCGCTCGTCCACGGGCCTTTCAAGGGCGTTGTCATCTCCGGTCACCTTCGCCTCGGGGATATTGCAGCCGGCTTTCTCCGCGCCGATACTGATCCTGGCGTTCCTGTTCCTTGCGGTCGGCCTCATCAAGAAGCGCTCCTTTTTCGCCAAGGCTTGCTTCAAGTGCGGGCGCCCTTACTGCTCCCGCTGCAAGACCTCGTTGGAGTTCGACTCCTTCTGCGCCCAGTGCGTTCACCTTTACATCAAGCAGGATGGAGTCTCACCCGAGGCGCGCCTTAAAAAGAATTACGAAGTCGAGACCTACAATCGGCAGCAAGCTGCAAGCAGGGCGATCCTCTCGCTCCTGGCGCCTGGAGCCGGCCACGTATGGGAAGGCAACGGAGTTCAGGGCTTTTTCATCCTGGCTCTCTGGTGCTCCCTTGTTTCTGGTTTTCTCGTCAGGGCCTGGGGCTATCCTTTAGGCGCCCCACCTTCCGCAGGCAGCCTGGCGCCCGCCTACATGCTGGTAGCCTCTATTCTTGGAACCATCGTTTGGCTGGTCTTCGGGCTGTTGAAGGCCCTGAGCCGCCCCGCCGCCACGTGGGGGCCAAAGCAGGTCAGGAGGTAAGCCGTGGCACTCGCCGGGACACTGCGGGATTTCAGCCTCGCCGACATCTTCCAGCTCATATCCCTCCAGAAGAAGACTGGATACCTGACGCTCAAGAATGACGCGGAGGTAGCCACCGTTACCTTCCTGGAAGGCAGCGTCGTGGGGGCCGATTCGCTCCACAAGCGGCTCGAGGACAGGCTCGGCCACGTCCTTGTAAAGAGCGGCCGCATTTCCAAAGAGGAGCTGGCCAAGGCGCTGGAAATTCAAAAGCAGACGCTTCAGCGGCTCGGCTACATCCTTGTTTCCGAAGGGTACGTTGACCAGCGAAGCCTCAAGGCGGCGCTGGCGGTCCAGATGCAGCAGACGATTTACCGCCTCTTCAGGTGGAAGGACGGGGAATACAATTTCGAGCCCCATGACTCCGTCGAGTACGACCGCGAAAACGTCACGCCCATGGCGGCGGAGAGCATCCTCATGGAAGGCATCAGGATGCTGGACGAGTGGCCGCTAATAGAAAAGAAGATTCCCAGCTTCGATATGGTTCTGGAGAAAGTTCCGCTGCCGGCGCCCCCGGTGCTCGACACGCGCCCGGATATTCCAGGCGTGGAAGAGGTGCTTTCCTTCGGCGCGGATACCGGAGTGCGCAAGGCGGCCAAGGCGGCCACGCCGGAGCAGGTGGTGAGGCTTTCACAGGAAGAGATGGCCGTATACCAGAACGTGAATGGCGTCTTCACCGTGCAGGAGATCGTTGACCGGTGCGGGCTTAACGAGTTCGAAACCTGCAAGGCGCTTTTCGAGCTTATGAACCGCCATCTCATCCGCCCGGTCGCCGCCGTGCAGGAGGAGGCCGAGGAGGCGCAGCCCGCCGTTTTCACGCCTCAGGCCATCCTCGACAAGGCACTGATGCCGCTCTTTTGGGTCGCGGTGGTGGCATCGGTTATATTTCTTCCGTTCCATCCCTTCGGCCACTTCCCGGGCGCATCGAGCGATTTTCACCGGGACCGGAGCATCCTTCTTTCGCGCCTGGCGTTGGTTCGCGCAGACGCGGCGATCTATACCTTCAAGCTGATTGAAGGCCGCCTCCCCAATTCGCTTGACGAAGTGGCGAGCGAAAAGCTCACCGATGTCCGGGACGACCGACGCCTTCGGCAATCCGTTAATCTACCAAGCCAGCGAAGGCGGCTTTACCCTGACGCTGAGGGGGCCCAGGACTTGGCCGTTCAAGGAAGCCCCTCCAGAAGACATCACGATCGCCTCTGGGCAACCGCAGAACTGAAGGCGCTCAGCGGTAAATGTAGAGAAGGGGGCGAAGCGCCTCTTTTACCTCCTCTCTGATTTTCAGGAGTTTCTCGGCGGTACGGCGCCTTGTTCGAAGTGTCAGGACAGCCCACGCCGCTTGCACGTACTCCTCCCTCTGCTCCGAATACCTGACGGCCCAGAAACCGGCCGGCACGGCCGCGATGCCTATGGCAACGGCCGCCGGGACGCCGAGCGCCTGGGCGGCGAGCCCAAGCTGCAGAAGGTAGCATGAGGGGTAGAGCACGAGGCCGGCGTAGAGTTTATAGGTGGATGACGTGTCCTCGCTTTTTGCCAGGAGTTTGGCGGCAATTCCGGTCAACGTGTATGGAATAACGTGAAATAGCCAGCCGTAGAAAGCCGGCGCCATGCCCAAAACCAACGCCACGAATCCCTTTGCAGCGTTGTTGAACGCCTTGAACCCGGATGCGTCCATCGCCAGGTCCTCATCCCTCAGCCCGAGGGCTTTGAGGATGGCCATGTATCGCCTGGCAGCCTTGAGCAGTCTTGTCATTTCAACCGGGTGGTCAAATCTCGCGCCGTAAAACCGTTCCAGCAATGCGCGCCGGTCGCAAGGCTCCTCGCCGCCTGTTTTGGCGGCATCCAGCTCATTAATGGCCAATCTCCTTAGCGTCTCGACAATGTCCAGGTCAAGCCATCTTTCCGCGTTCACGGTCACGCCCGCGAGCGCCTCCGCTATCCTTGCGGTCAGGACCCTGACAGCCTCGGGATTCTCGCCGTCGCCCCACGGGAGGTCCTGGTAAGTTACCGGAGGCCCGGCTATGACAAGGGCCTCCGAACGGAAGATGGCGCGGGCGCTGTATATCAGCCCAACGGGAACGACGGTCACGCGCACGCCGTGCGCCCACGCCAGCCCGGTTATGCGCGCCGCGCCCGTGCGCAAAGGCTGGACCCTCGGCTCGTTGTGGCTAACGCCTTCCGGGAAGAGCGCCACCACGTCCCCGGCCAAGAGAGCGTGGACGCAGGCATCGAAGGTCGCCTGGTTTCGCTCAATGTCAACGGGGCCGTCTTTTCTGCGCGTCACCGGCAGAGCCCGCGCCGCCTTTAGAAATGGGGCCACGAAGGGATGCTTGAAGAGCGATGCCTTTGCAAGAAAACGAGGACGGCGCGGCAGATGGACATAGAGAAGCAGCGGATCCAAAAGGCCGTTGACGTGGTTGGCGACGATGAGGAGCGGCCCTTTTCCCTCCAGATTCTCAAGCCCCGTGGTTCTGACCTTGCGAAAATAGATAAGACGAAGAAGCCACAAAAAAAACTTGAGCACATTATCCTCCCGCGAGCCACCCGGACGCTAAGATTATATCTCTCCACTGCCGTCCAAAACAATTTTCCCGGCGATGCTTACTGTAGCAATGACGGGACTTTGAGGG